>JBFMAS010000573.1:0-19562 GCA_040755575.1 Thermodesulfobacteriota bacterium | reverse complement strand
ATCGCAAGCGGCCGGCCGCGGAAGCTCGCGAGCGACCGCGTGGGAGTCGTCGAGCCGACGCGCGAGACGGCGCGGCGCGCGCACCCGCGCTTTCGTCTCCGCGGCGACGTGCTGCGCGCCTTCGGGAGGATCCCGCACCAGCGCCGGACCCTGGACGACATCGATCGCAGGCTCCGCGCCGAACTGGTTCGCGACATAGAGGCCCTCGATCGGCGCGCGCTTCGCCTTCACCTGCTCGATCCGGGTGCCCTTGTCCGCCGGACGGGCGCGACTGCACTCCGACGTCCGCACCAGCGCTCACCGGCTTCGCGACCTCGACGCAGCAGGTGGCGGACGCCGTTCTCATGCATATGGTGAGGCGGCCACTTATCCATATCGTATGGCGCAGCGGACGACCCTCCTGCTCGACGAGCGCACGCGGAAAGCGGCGCGAGACCTGGCCCGCCGCTACGACTGCTCGACGTCCGAGGCGATTCGCCGCGCCATCTTGAAGCAACTGGAGATGGAATCGAAGCCCTCGGCCGCTGAACGCAAGCGCCGTCGCGAGGTGCTCGAGCGACTGTTCGAGCTCTTCGAAGATGCGGATCCCGCCGCCGAGGTGCGCCGGCTCAAGGCCGAGGACGCAGGCTTCTGAAATGCCGGTCCACCTCGATACGGACTTTCTCATCTACGCGCTCGGGACGGCCGGCCGGGAGCGACGCCGGCTCCTGAGGCTCGCCGATTCCGGCGACGTCGTTCAGATGAGCGCCGTGGCCTGGTACGAGACCGCGCACGCCCGAGCAGCTCGCGGTCGCGCGCTCGTTCTTCCCGGCGACGGATGGAATCGTGCCCTTGTCGGAGGAGCTCGCGATGCATGCGGCTGAGGTGCTCCGGCTGCTCGGCTCACCCCGCAAGCGGGCCGCGGACATTGCGATCGGCGTGACGGCCGCGGCGCTCGGGGCGCCGTTGCTGACGCGGGACAAGAGGGACTTCGCCGGTATTCCTCACCTCACCGTGGAAGCGGCTTGAAGCCCTCGATGCGGACACCAGCCGACCGGCGCACGGCCGAGCGAACGGCAGCCGACCACGGGGCCGGCGGCGGCGCGAGCGTCTGGTACTTCGCCTACGGGTCGAACATGCAGAGCGCGACGCTGCGCGGCCGGCGCGGCGTCGACTATCGGTGCGCCGTCGCCGTCCGGGTGCCGGGGTGGCGGCTCGTGTTCGACAAGCCGCCCTTCTTCCCGTCGGGCAACGCCGTCGCGAACATCGTCCCGGACGGGGCGGCGAGCGTGCTCGGCGTCGCGTTCGCGATGTCCGCCGACGACCTCGCGCACGTCGAGCTCACCGAGGGCGTCGGCTTCGGCAACTACCGGCGCGTCGAGCTCGCCGTCGAGCCGCTCGTGCCGGCGGACGGCGCGCCGACGCGGGCATTCTCGCTCGCTTCGGACCGGCGTGACGGCGCCTTCCTCCCGTCGACGCGGTACATGTCGATCGTGATCGAGGGAGCGCTCGAGCAGGGCCTGCCGGCGCACCACATCGACTGGCTGCGCAGCGTGCCGACCTGTGTGGAGAGCGCCGAGATGGCGGCGGTCCGGCCGCTGCTCGACGAGCTCTTCCGCCGGCGCCCTTGAGCTTCTCCCCACTCGCTCGCGAGGCGCTTTGAGCTCGTCACCGGCAGTCGCTACACGCCGGCCAGGAGGTGACGCCATGGTTCCGCTTCCCCAGCCTGGCGGCTGCCAGTGCGGCGCGCTGCGCTACGAGATCCGCAACCCGCCGCTGATGGTCTACAACTGCCACTGCACCAACTGCCGGCGGATCGGCGGCGGCGCCTTCTCGACGCCGGTCACCGTCGTGGAGGCGGACTTCGCCTTCACCGCGGGCGAGCCGCGGACGTTCGAGTGGACCTCGGACGCCGGCAACCGGCGCCTCGGCTGGTTCTGCGGCGCGTGCGGCAGCCGCATCGCGCACGGGCAGATCCCGTCCTCCGGCGTGCTGAGCGTGCGCAGCGGGACGCTCGACGACACCTCGTGGGTCGAGCCGGTCGGCGACATCTGGACGCGCAGCGCACAGCCGTGGGCCCTGTCGGGCGACCGGCTCCGGAGCGAGCAGCAGCCGACGGACTACGCACCGTTCGTCGAGCGCTTCCGGCGTCAAGGCCGGTTCGCATCCTGATCGCGCGGTGACGGTGGCATGGGCCGCGACACGGCACGAGTGACGATCCGCCTCCTGCGCGAGGCCGACCTCGACGAGGCGGACCGCATCTTCCGCATAGCCTTCGGCACCTTCCTCGGGCTGCCCGATCCCCTGCAGTTCGCGGGCGACGCGGACTACGTCCGCACGCGCTTCGCCGCCGTCCCCGACGCGGCGCTCGCCGCGGAGCTCGACGGCGAGCTCGTCGGCAGCAACTTCGCGCTCCGGCGCGGCAGCCTCGCGTTCTTCGGTCCGCTGTCGGTGCGGCCGGACCTGCAGAACCGCGGCATCGCGCAGGAGCTGCTCGGCGCGACGATGGACGTCTTCGCGCGCTGGGGCGTCGAGCACGCGGGGCTGTTCACCTTCGCGCAGAGCGCGAAGCACGTCGGGCTCTACCAGAAGTTCGGCTTCTGGCCGGGGCACCTGATGGCGGTCATGGCGGCGCCGGTCGCTAGCGGCGCGACGGGCGCCGGCACGACGCTGCTCTCGGAGCTCGACGCCCGCGAGCGCGAGGACGCGATCGCCGGCTGCCGCGCGATCGCCGGCGAGCTGCAGCGCGGCCTCGACCCGAGCGACGAGATCGAGGCGACCTCCCGCCTCGGGCTGGGGGACACCGTGCTCGTGCGCGACGGCGGGCGCGTGCAGGCGTTCGCGCTCTGCCACTGCGGCGCCGGCACCGAGGCGGGCGGCGGCGCCTGCTTCGTCAAGCTGGCGATGGTGCGCCCCGGCGCCGGCGAGGCGGCGCTCGCCCGGCTGCTCGACGGCTGTGCGGCGCTCGCCGTGCGGCGCTCGCTGTCGGTGCTGCTCGCGGGCGTCAGCACGGCGAACCGCGCCGCGTACCGGCATCTGCTGGCGCGCGGCTTCCGCACGCAGCTCCAGGGCGTCGAGATGCACCGGCCGGAGGGACCCGGCTACCACGTGCCCGACGCCCTGGTGCTCGACGACTGGCGGTGAGCCGCGACGGGAGGAGCGACATGGCAGACGACGCGAACCCGGCCATCCTGTTCGACAACTTCTTCGCCTTCATCCGCACCGGCGTCATGAAGGCGGCGCTCGAGCTCGACCTGTTCACGCACATCGCGCGCGGCCACCGGACGGCGGACGCGCTCGCGCGCGCGGCGGGCGGCGACCCGCGCGGCGTCCGCATCCTCCTCGACACGCTGTGCGTGTTCGGCTTCCTCGACAAGGACGCGAGCGGCGCCTACGCGCTGCGGCCGCTCGCCGAGGCGATGCTGGTGCGCGGGTCGCCCGCCTACGCCGGCGGCTTCATGCGCATCACGGCGAACCGCTGGCTGTGGGACGCGGTCGGCAAGCTCACCGACGTCGTACGCAGCGGCAAGCCGCCGGAGGCGATGGTCGACACGCCGGGACACGAGTTCTGGGTGGAGTTCGCCGAGGCGTCGGAGCAGATGTCGAGCGTCGGCGCGGGCATGGTCGCGGGCCTGCTCGAGCTCGACCCCACGCGCCCGCTCGAGGTGCTCGACGTCGCGTGCGGCTCCGGCGTGTACGGCTTCGCCGTGCTCGACGCGGTTCCGGGCGCGCACGTCACGGCGCTCGACTGGCCGAACGTGCTCGAGCAGACGAGGCGCGTCGCCGAGAAGCGCGGCCTCGCGGACCGCGTCACCTGGCTCGGCGGCAGCGCGTTCGAGGCGCCGCTTCCCGAGCGGCGGTTCGACCTCGTGCTGGCGAGCAACTTCTACCACCACTTCTCGCCCGAGCAGAACGTCGAGCTCTCGCGCCGGCTGCTCGCGACGCTGAAGCCGGGCGGGACGCTCGCGATCCAGGACTGGGTCGCCGACGACCGCCGCACCGGGCCGCCGCAGGCGGTGCTGTTCGCGGTCGTCATGCTGGCGTCGACGCGCTCGGGGGACGTCTACACGCTCGCCGAGTACCGCCGCATCCTCGAGAGCGCGGGCTTCGTCGAGCTGCGGGCACGAGAGGTGCCGCTGATCGGCGCGCAGCTCCTGCTCGCGCGCCGCCCCGCCTGAGCGCCGACGCGCGCTAAAGAGGAGCGAGCCGGGAGCCGAACACCCGCCCGGGGGTGAATCGGCGATGAAGCAGCGCGGCGGCGAGCGGCGGGCGAGACCGGTGACGGCGGGCGGCGGCATGACGCGCCGCAGGTTCCTCGCCGCGGGTGCCGGCGCAGGCCTCGTCGCGACGCGGCCCAGGCTGCCGGTCATCCGGCCGCGCGGCATGCGGGGGCTCAACGTCGTCGTCCTGATGACCGATCAGGAGCGCTTCCCCGCGCACTGGCCCGCCGGCTGGGCGGAGCAGAACCTGCCCGCGATGAGGCGTCTCCAGCGCAACGGGCTCACCTTCAACCGCGCGTACACCGCGGCGGCGGAGTGCTCGCCGAGCCGCGCCGTCATGCTGACCAGCGAGCACGCCAAGGTGAACCAGGTCGCGGTCACGCTGAAGCGCCCCGGCCTGCCGACCAAGGCGCAGCTCACCAACGTCGCCTCGCTCCTGCAGCAGCACACCGACTACCTGGTCGCCTGGAAGGGCAAGTGGCACCTGAGCTACTCGCTCGAGGGCAACGACGTCTGGACCGCGGCCGACATCGCGGGGTTGGCCGAGCGCTTCGGGCCGCTCTTGTGGAACCCGCCCGACGCCGGCACCGCGGTCGACGACAACAGCTACGGCATCTCGACGATGGGCGGCGGCCTGCCGAACAACGACGGGCGCTACGTCATGGGTCCGGACGCCGACGACCCGGGGCAGACGCCGGGCTTCGGCGGCAGCGTGCTCGACTTCCTCGCCGAGGTCGGCAGCACGCCGCGCGCGCAGCGGCGTCCGTTCTGCCTGTTCGTCTCGCTGGTGAACCCGCACGACGTGAGCTTCTTCCCGGACGGCTGGGAGGAGGGCGGCTACCGGCTCGAGGACTTCGCGGACCTCGGCATCCCGCTGCCCGGCAACGCGAACGACGACCTGCTGACGAAGCCGAGCGTGCAGCGCCTCTTCCGCGACGTCTACGACGCGTCGGCGCCGCTCGACGGAGCGGGCGCACGGAGCGACTACGTCAACTTCTACGCCTACCTGCACAAGGTGGTCGACCAGCACGTCGGCCGGGTGCTCGACGCGCTCGACGAGTGGGAGCTGACGGACGACACGATCGTCCTGCGCCTCGCCGACCACGGCGAGATGGGCCTGTCGCACGGGCTCCGGCAGAAGAGCTACACCGCCTACGAGGAGACGATCCACGTCCCGCTGATCGCCTACAACCCGCGTCTCTACCCGGCGCCGATCTCGACCGACGCGTTCTACTGCCACCTCGACCTGATGCCGACCATCGCCGACCTCGCCGGCATTCGCGGCGTCCCGGTCGGGCGCGGTGTCAGCGTCGCGCCGGTGCTGAGCCATCCGCACTTCTCGGTCCAGGACGGGATCCTGTTCACCTTCGACGACGTCTTCAACCTGCCGGCCGACGTGCCCGGCGGGCACATCCGCGCGCTGCGCACCGGGGACTGGACCTACGCCGTCTACTTCGACCTCGTCGGCGGCCCGTTCGAGTACGAGCTCTACGACCTCGCGAGCGACCCGGGCCAGCTCGACAACCTGGTGTTCGGCTCGCCGCCGCCCGCCGTGCGCGCGGAGTGGAACCGCCTGCACGCGCAGCTCACCGCCAGGATGCTCGCCGCCGACGCCATGCCGGACGGCCTCGACTGGCCGGTGCGCCCCGCGGGCTGACGCCGGCGGGCGACGACGGCGGCGCGTTGGTGTAACCCTCGGCAGGGCCCGATCGTGGGTGACGTCGAAGGGAGGCGCCCGTGCACTGGTTCTTCTACGTCTTCGGCGCGATGAACGTGGCGAACGGTCTGTGGATGCTGCTCGCGCCGGCCGACTGGTACCACGACCTGCCGGCGGGCGTGCCGGACACCGGTCCGCTCAACACGCACTTCGTGCGCGACATCGGCGCCGCGTTCCTGACGATCGGCGTGGCCTTCGTCGTCGCGGCGCGATGGCCGGCGATGCGCCGCGGGGTGCTGCTGTTCTCGACGATGTTCTACGTGCTGCACGCGGCGGTACACGTCGCCGATCTCGTCGGCGGCCACGTGCACGCCGGGCACTGGCTGATCGATCTGCCCGGCGTGTGGCTCCCGGCCGTCGTGCTGCTCGTCCTGTGCCTGCCGCGGTTCTGGCCGCAGCGGGCGCGCGCGTAGATCGGGGCCGGGCAGCTTACGCAGCGACGCTCGTCGCCGCGGCCGCATAGCCGCCGCGCAGGCTGGCGCCCGCCGCCGGCGCCGTGAGGAGCTGCGCCGTGAAGTGGAAGCGGCTGCCCTCGCCGAGCGCGCTCTCGACCCAGACGTGGCCGGCCATCAGGCGCACGAGACGCGAGCAGATGGCGAGCCCGAGACCGACTCCGTCCGTCCGCATCGTGCGCGCCGCGTCCCCGAGCACGAAGGCGTCGAAGATCTCGTGCTGCTGGGCGGGCGCGATGCCGACGCCCGTGTCGCTGATGCAGAAGTGCAGCATCCGCTGCGCGCCCGGCGCGCTCTCCGCGCGTGACACGCGGACGTGCACCGAGCCCTCGGGCGTGAACTTGACCGCGTTCGCGACCAGGTTGAGCACCACCTGGCCGAGGCGCTCGGCGTCGCCCTCGACCGTGTCCGGCACGTCGTCCTCGATGCTCCAGGACAGCTCGACCCCCTTGTCCTGCGCGAGCCAGCCGAGCGGCTCGAGGATCTCCTCGAGCCAGCGGCGTAGCGCGAACGGACGCGACGCGAGCGGCAGCTTGCCGGCCTCGATCTTGGCGAAGTCGAGGATGTCGTTCACCAGCACGAGCAGCGCGTTCGCGGCGCCGCGCGTGCGCTGCAAGTAGGTGCGCTGCTCGGGGCTCAGCTCCGAGTCGAGCGCCATGTCCGTCATCCCGAAGATGACGTTCATCGGCGTGCGGATCTCGTGGCTCATGCTGGCCAGGAAGTCGGTCTTGATCCGGCTCGCCGCTTCCGCCATCTCCTTCGCCTGCGCGAGCTTGAGCTCGCGCTCGCGCAGCTCCCGGGTCAAGACGAAGTCGGAGCGCAGGTAGCGCTCGGTGAGCTCGGCGCCGAGGATGCCGAGCCCGACCACGATCAGCGGGTACACGACCAGCACCTCGACCGGCCCGTGCACCTCGAGGCCGCCCGTCACGCCGAGGACGTCGCCGCGGACGAACAGGGTGAGGATGTAGGTCGCGACGGGCCCGAGGCTCGCCCACGTTTGCGCGCGCCAGCCCCAGGGCAGGATGAGGACCGCGGTCGAGCAGAGCGCGATCACGATCAGCAGGGAGCGCTCCGCCGATGCGCCGGTCGTCCAGTGATAGAAGTTCGAGCCGATGCCGGCGAGGTTGACGCCGATCGCCGCGATGACGACCGACAGGTCGACGCGCCGGCGTACGATCAGGAGGAGCGTCCCGGCGGTCGTGGCGAACAGAGCGTCGGTCGCGAGCAGCGTCAAGCGCCGCTCGGGGAAGTTGATCCATTCGAGCGTCGCGCCGGTCACCGCGCAGGCGAGCAGGATCGCGATGAGGAGCGGCACGCGCTCCGCCACGCGACGTCGTGCTTGCGCCCGGAAGGCGGTGCGAAGCGTCTTGAGGTTCGCGCTGTCTTCCGATGGCTCCATGGAGCGATGCTATAGGCGCACGCCGGCCCAGTACGCAACAAAAATCCATTTAACGGGACGCGGATTCTCTCCACCGGCTGCGCGCCCGCCCTTTCGCGTCCGCCGTGGACCGCTAAGATCGGCTGCGCCACCCGGCGGGAAGAGAGGTCGAGAATGAGCACTGCGAAGATCGGAGACGTCGAGCTGTACTACGAGGAGCACGGCAGCGGGGACCCGCTCCTGCTGGTCATGGGGCTGGCAGCGGACTCGCAGGCCTGGATGTTCCAGATCCCGGACTTCGCCAAGCGCTACCGGACGATCGCCTTCGACAACCGCGGCGTCGGCCGCAGCTCGAAGCCGGCCGGCCCCTACACCGTCCACGCCATGGCGGATGACGCGGCCGGGCTGCTCGAATTTCTGGCAATCCCGCGGGCGCACGTCGTGGGCGTCTCGATGGGCGGCATGATCGCCCAGGAGCTCGCCCTGCGGCACCCGGGCAAGGTGCGCGGGCTGGTGCTGGGCTGCACCTACCCGGAGCCCGACAACGACGTCGAGCAACGCCGCCAGTTCACGCTCGGCCAGCTCGGCGGCTCGGTCGACGAGTCGGGCACCATGAAGATCGACGTCTCGACCATCAACCCCTTGATGTTCCTGCAGCAGATGCTGCCGACGGTGTTCAACCAGGAGTTCATCGACCGCGAGCTGCCGAAGATGATGCAGATCTTCGCCGGGGCGCTGCAGTGGGGCTTCTCGATGGAGGCCATCCTCGGTCAGGTGGCGGCGGTGATGGGCCACCGCACGACCGACCGCCTGCACCAGATCAAGAGCCCGACCCTCGTCATCACCGGCGACGCCGACCGTCTCGTGCCGCCCGCGAACTCGGACATCCTCGCCCGCGAGATCCCGGGCGCGAAGCTCGTCAAGATCCCGGGCGGCAGCCACGGCTTCAACTTCGAGACGCCGGAGCTGTTCAACCGCGAGGTGCTGTCCTTCCTCGAGACGGTGCGGGACTGAGCCGGCCGGGATCGTCGACGGGCTCGACGACGCTCTCGTCGCCGGCGGCGTCGGCGCTGCCGGCCGCGGACGACGCCCGCCACAGCGGATCGCGCAGCAGCGAGGCGCGCGAGCGCCGGTCGAGCAGCAGCGGGATCAGCCTTCGCGTCGGCTGGCGAAGGGTTATCCACAGCTCGCCGCCGCTCGGGGCCCGCTCGAAGGCGATCCCCTGCCGCTCGAGGACGGCCGCGACCCCGTCCTGCTCGCGGTGCACGACGTAGGCGGCGGGGACCGGCACGACCGGGGAGGCTCGCAGCCGCGTGTGACGCGCGAACTCGACGTCTTCGAGCCGGCCGTCGTCGCGGCGCCGCAGCGGGACGACGATGCGCGGCGACTCGGCGTCCGGCACCCACTCGGACGACAGCGCCACCCACTCGGGCTCCCCCGTGCGCCAGGCGTCGCGCGCCCGGCGGGCGGCGGCGCGGATCTCGTCGGCATGCTCGACGCAGACCTCGAGCAGCGCGCGCATCGTCAAGAGCTGCTTGTCGATCCTGGCTGCGAGGTTGCGCGGCGTCGGATGGCCGGGCGCCGGCGGGTCGAGGCGGTTCTCGATCAGGAAGGAGGCGGCGCCGCGGATGCCGGCCGCGTTGCGCAGATTGCGCACCGACGGCCCGCCGTGCGTGATCGGCTGCCGGACGTCGATGATCTCGCCGACGTAGCGCTGCGCGCGGAGCCCGCGCGCGCCGACGCGCGCCAGCGCGGCGGGCAGCAGCGTGCCGAGCGTGAGATCGCGCAGCCGTGGCTCGACGTTGGGCTCGTTCGCCACCTCGATCTGCGCCTCGAAGTCGGTCAGGTAGCCCTGCGCGCCGAGCGAGCGCCGCTTGAGCAGCGCGGACTCGTGCACGTCGAGGACCACGTCCGGCTGCCAGCGCACGAGCACGCGGACCATCGCCTGCGACTCGGGCTCGGACAGGCTCACGTAGTTCGTGCTGAGGTTGACGCCGTTCGCGTTGACGCGCCGCCGCGCGTCGCGGCCGTCGGGGTTGCCGTCGGGGACGAGGACGAGCTGCACGCCGTCGAGGAAGCCGGCGCGCGAGCCGACGACGTCGCGCGCGAGCGCGAGCACGGCCTCGGTCCCCGAGGGCTCGGTGCCGTGCTGCGAGGCGACGATCAGCACCGTCAGCGGACGGTCCGGCGAAGCGGCTTCGGTGAACGCGGTGCGGCCTGCGGCGGCGTCGCGGGGCAGCAGCAGCGCGAGGATCGGCTTGCCGCCCGCCGAGCGGCCGAGCGTCTCGACGCGGGCCGACGGGGTCAGCCGCGCGAGCCGCGCGACCGTGTCCCGCACCTCGGCCGACGTGCTCGGCGCCGCGAACGCGCGGCGCTCGGCGCCGGTCGCGGGCAGGTCCGCCTCCGCGCCGCGCCGGGCGCTGCAGCCCGCGAGGACGAGCAGCAGCGCGGCGGCGAGCGCGGTCCCGGCCCGCCTCTCTCGGCCGCGTGCCATCGTGCGTCGGCGGCATAGCGAATCGCAGCGTTCCTCGCGAAAGCGGCGGCCGCCGGCGGCCGCGATTTTACCGCCTGCCCCGCCGCCGACTCCAAGGCGTCGGAACGGTCGTGGCGCGGCGCGCGTCCGCGCGGTGGAGGTGAAGATGAACGGAGCAGTCCCCGTCGAGCTCGTCATCGGCCGGCGCTTCGCCGGCGGCGCCGTCGCGCTCGCCACCGTCTGGCTCGCCGCGGCGCTCGTCGCGCCGCCCGGAGCCCACGCGCAGTCGTCGCCCGGCAGCTTCGTCAACTTCGAGAGCGGCCACGTGCGCCCGCTCGCGCTGTCACCCGACGGAAGCCGCCTGTTCGCGGTCAACACGCCCGACGGCAGGCTCGCGATCTTCGACGTCACCGAGCGGGGCCTCGCGCTCGCCGCCGAGGTGCCGGTCGGGATGGAGCCGGTGACGGTCGCGGCGCGCAGCCCGAGCGAGGTCTGGGTGGTGAACCACCTCTCCGACTCGATCAGCGTCGTCGCGGTCGACCCGGCGGACGTGCGGCTGTCGCGCGTCGTGCGGACGCTCTTCACCTGCGACGAGCCGCGCGACCTGGTGTTCGCCGGCCCGGCCCGCAGCCTCGCCTTCGTCACCACCGCGCGGCGAGGCCAGGGCTGCCCCGTGCCGGCGCAGTCGATCGTCGAGGGCATCGGCCGCGCCGTGGTCCAGGTGTTCGACGCGGACGCGCCCGGCGGCGGCCCCGGCGGCACGCCGGTCGCGAACCTGGTGCTGTTCGGCGACACGCCGCGCGCGCTCGCCGCGAGCCCGGACGGCGCGCGCGTCTTCGCCGCCGTCTTCCACTCCGGCAACCGCACGACGACGCTCAACGAGCGGGTCGTCACCGAGAACGGCGGCCTGCCGCCGCCCCCGCCCGGCGCGCTGCCGGGCGGACCGGACGTCGGGCTCATCGTCAAGTACAACGAGGCGAGCGGCCTCTGGGAGGACGAGCTCGCGCGCGACTGGAGCGGGCTCGTGCCGTTCTTCCTGCCCGACCAGGACGTCTTCGAGATCGACGCGACCGCTTCGCCGCCCGCCGTCGTCGGCGCGACGAGCGGCGTCGGCACCGTGCTGTTCAACATGGCGGTGCGGCCCGGCGACGGCACCGTGTTCGTCGCCAACACCGAGGCGCGCAACCACGTGCGCTTCGAGGGCATTCCGCCGAGCGGGCTGCACGGCGTGCAGGGCCACATCGCCGAGAGCCGCATCACGCTGGTCGACGGCCCGGTGGCGACGCCGCGCCATCTCAACGAGCACGTCGACTACTCGAGGGTGCCCGGCCCCGACCGCGAGGTCGACGAGAGCCTCGCCTTCCCGACCGACGTGACGTTCTCGGCCGACGGCTCGCGGCTCTACGTCGCGATGCTCGGCTCGAGCCGGGTCGCGGTGATCGACGCCGACGCGCTCGAGAGCGGATCCTTCACCGAGGAGGTGATCGAGGTCGCCGGCGGGCCGAGCGGGCTCGCGCTCGACGAGGCGCGGGGACGCCTCTACGTGATGAGCCGCTTCACGCACCGCATCGGCATCGTCACCGGGCTCGCCGACGCAAGGGAGCGCGCGCAGACCGACTCGGTGTCGCTGAGCTTCGACCCGCAGCCGCCCGAGGTGCGCCTCGGGCGCCGCGTGCTCTACGACGCACGTAGCACGTCGGCGCACGGCGACGCCGCGTGCGCGAGCTGCCACGTCTTCGGCGACCTCGACGGCCTCGCCTGGGACCTCGGCGACGCGAGCCCGGGCGCGCAGATCGTGCCCAACCCGAACCCCTTCCGGCGCGGCGCCGGGCAGCCGTTCCATCCGCTCAAGGGCCCGATGACGACGCAGAGCCTGCGCGGCATGGCCGACGCCGGGCCGATGCACTGGCGCGGCGACCGCACCGGCGGCACGGGCGGCGGCGACCCGCTCGACGAGGAGGCCGCCTTCGCGGCGTTCAACCCGGCCTTCGTCGGCCTGCTCGGGCGCGCGAGCGAGCTGCCCGACGCCGAGATGCAGGCGTTCACCGATTTCATCCTGACCGTGCGCTACCCGCCGAACCCGATCCGCGCACTCGACGACGTGCCGACGCAGGCGCAGCAGACCGGCGAGCAGCTCTTCCGGACGCTCGCGACCGACGGCGGGGGCACCTGCGAGTTCTGCCATCGGCTGCCGCTCGGCACCGACGGCTTGTCGACGACGGAAGGCGAGACGCAGGAGTTCAAGATCGCCCACCTGCGCAACCTCTACCAGAAGGTCGGCATGTTCGGCGTGCCGCCGAACGACCTGACGCCGGGGACGGGCTTCCTCGGCGACCAGGTGCGCGGCTTCGGCGTGCTGCACGACGGCAGCGTCGCGACCGTCTTCAACTTCATCAGCGCGCGCGTGTTCGACTTCGGCAGCGACCCGGTGCTCGCGGCGCAGCGGCGGCGCGCGGTCGAGCAGTTCCTGCTCGCCTTCGACACCGGGCTCAAGCCCGCCGTCGGTCAGCAGGTGTCCCTCACCGCGGCCGACGTGAACGACGCCGCCGTCCTGGCGCGACTCCAGCTGCTCGTCGAGCGCGACGAGGCGGGCGACTGCGACTTGACGGGCAAGGGCGTCTACGCGGGCGAGGCGCGCGGCGCGCTGCACGTCGGCGGCGGCCGCTTCCGCACCGATCGCGCGAGCGAGCCGCTGGTCGGGGTCGCGTTCCTGCGCGGCGTCGCCGTGACCCCGGGGCAGGAGCAGGTCTTCACCTGCGTGCCGCCGGGTGCGGGGGTCCGCGTCGCGGTCGACCGCGACGGCGACGGCCGCCTCGACCGCGACGAGCTCGACGCCGGCACCGACCCCGCCGACCCGACGAGCTTCGCCGGCGCGCCCGAGGTCGTGCGCGTCCAGACGACGGCGCTGCGCCTCGCCGACGACAGCACGCCGCCCGCGAATCCCGAGCGGCGCAAGATCACCTTCCGCTCCGCGACGGCGAAGGACCCGGAGGTGAACCGCATCGTGCCGCCGCCGCCGGGCGCCGCGGGCGATCCGACGGTGTCGGGCGCGCGGCTCCGCGTCTACAACTCGGCGGGCAGCGGCGAGCAGCTCGACCTCGCCCTGCCCGCGGCCGGCTGGCTGGCGCTGCCGTCCGGCGGCTATCGCTTCAAGGGCGGCACGGACGAGGCGGTGCGCGACGTGACGCTGAAGCCCGACCTGCTCACGGTGCGCGGCGGCGGCTCGACCTGGGGCTACACGCTCGACGAGCCGTCGCAGGGCCGCGTCGCGCTGCGCTTGACGCTCGGCGACGCGCTCGACCTGTGCGCCGACGCCCCGGCGCGCCTCGCCGGCCGGCCGCCGACGACCGAGCAGAACGACCGCCGGGACAAGTTCGTCGCGGCGAGCAAGACGCCGGCCCCCGCGTCGTGTCCCGTGCCGCCGCTCGGCTCGCCGAGCGGGGGGTTCATCGATGGCGCAGCGTTCCTGTAGACGCGGGCGTCCGGGCGCTGCCGCAGAGGTCGGCGACGAGGCTCAGCAGCGCGCCGAAGTCGCCGCCCTTCTCGAAAGCGCCGGCTACCCGCAAGGCGTCGAGCCCGCGCTGCGTGCTGCTCGCCGAGTAGATGATGGTCGGAATGTCACGCAGGGCGGGATCGTCCATCTGCGCCCGACGAAACGCCCAACCGTCCATCACCGGCATCGAGAGGTCGAGGATGATGAGCCCCGGATGGCATCCGTCGTGCAGGCGGCGCAGCGCCTCGGCGCCGTCGCGCGCGGTCCCCACCTCGTATCCCTCGTTCTCCAGGAGTAGGCTCAGGATCTCGAGGATCTCGGCGTTGTCGTCGACCAAGAGAATCGATGGCCTTGACGACATCAGCGATCCTTTGCGTCAGCGCGGAAACTCGATCAAGGGGGTTCGCGAGAAATCACACGCGCGCGCACGAGGCGGGACCCGACGTCAAGTATGACGCGGCGGACGCGCGCCCTGCGGCGGCTTGCGGACCTGGTGTGCGCCGCTGTACCGGGGGACATGGCGCTCGTCGGCCGCATCGCGCGTCGCCGGCCGCGGTCCTTCCTGGCCGCGATCGTCGCGTCGCTCGCTGTCGCGCACACATGCGCTGCGGCAGCCGGCCTCGAAGGTCGCCCGCACGACGCCGTGATCGTCCCGGCGGCGCGTCTCTCGGAGCTGCCGCTGCGCGACACCACGCGGCTCCGCCTCTATCGCGCCGAGCAGGGCCGGCTCGTCGCGATCCCGTTCCAGTTCGACCAGCGCGACGCCGACGGTGAGCCGGTGGTCGGCGGGCCGGTCGAGTTCGCGCTCGGCGACCGCGACGAGCTGGTGTTCATGGCCCGCGACGCCGGCGAGCGCGCGTCCGCGGAGAGCCTTCCCGCCGATTGCACGGCCGCGCTCGAGATCGAGCTGCACGGAGGGGATCCCGGCCCGCGCGCGTGGGCGTACCTGCTCGCCTTCGCCACGCCGCCTCCGCCCGAGCCCTTCGCGCCGTACGTGGTCTACGACTGGACGGCGCGCCAGGCGCGCTCGGCCGCGTACCACGTCGACTACGCGCAGGCGCGCAACTACTTCACCGGCATCCGCGTCCTCGAGGACGCGGGCGGCAACCGCGCGAACCTGCTGCGGCAGTCGCGGATGCGCGGCAGCCCGACCTTCTCGCTGCTGCTCACCGACTTGACGCTCGACTTCACCGAGCAGAGCTCGGTGGTCGAGATCGAGGGCGTGCGCGCGGGGCCGGTGCGCGCGATCCGTCGCGTGCGGCTCTCGGTCGAGCTCGGGCCGCTCTTTCCGGAGCTGCCGAGCGGCGTCGCGACGACGTACCACTACCGCACGGCATACTTGACGGCGACCACGGTGCGCTTCCCGTGGATCATGCTGCAGGCGCTGCGCGACTTCCGCTTCGAGAACGTGCTCGACTTCGAGCCGCGAGTGCTGCCGCTGCGCTACTTCGACGCCTGGTACCCCGACGGCTTGGAGATCTCGCCCGCGGCGCCGCTCGCGGTCGCGACCACCGAAGACCGCGAGTGGTGGGTGCACAGCGGCAGCGCCGGCACCATGCTGCACGCCTTCGTCATCCCGCGCGCCTGGCGCGACTGGGGCGTCGTGCGCGGCACCGTCGTCCGCTCCGCAGGCGCGCAGGGAGCCGAGGCCGACGAAGGCGGCTTCGCCGCGGGCTTCACGCTGCGCAACATGACCGGCCTGCGCGAGGCGGGCGCCTACGACCTGATGATGGCGAGCGTCGTCCTGCCGGGACCCTATCGGGCGGGCGACGAGGCGCCGGCGCTGGCGATGCTCAACGAGCCGCTCGCGGTCGCGGTGCGCCGCCTGCGCTGAGCCGCGCGCGCCGTCACCAGGCGGCCGCGACGCCCGCGACGATCAGCGCCAGCGCCCAGATCCGGTCGAGGTCGAGCCACGCGCTGCGCAGGACCGCGAGCCCGACCTTGTAGTAGACGACGAGCGCGATCACCGCCGAGACGGCGAGCATCGCGAGCGTGTGGACGCCGACCGCGGCAGCCCAGGCCTCCCAGCTCCCGAGGCTCACGCCGGCGCCGCCGGGCGCCGCGTGGTGCCCGGCGTGCGCGCCGTCCGCGACGCCGAAGCGCACGAGGAACACCGGCAGCAGCATCAGGCCCGCGCCGTGCGCCGTCGCCATGAGGAACGACCACAGCGTCAGGTCGCGGAAGCCGACCCGCATGCCGACCCAGCGCGGGTGGCGGCGTCGCGCGAGCTTCCACAGCCCGAAGCCGACGAGCATCGCCGCGACGCCGCGCTCGAGCACGACCTGCGGCAGCGCCGCGAGCCCGAGCGCGAGCAGCGCGACCGTCGCCGCGATCGACGCCGCGTGGCCGAGCGCGATCGGCGGCAGCGCGGCGACGACGGCGCGCCCGCTGCGCTCCTGCATCCCGAGCGCGACCGCGAACAGCCAGCCCATCGCCGGGTTGAGCCCGTGCCAGGCGCCGAGCAGCCCGAGCGAGCTCCAGGCGAGCGTGTCGCTCATGGGAAGCAGAACGAGTCGGACGACGCGTCGCCGCCCTCGAGACGCACCTGGTGCGAGCGGTAGGGCCCGAAGTCGACGAAGAAGTCCCGGTCGATCTCCATCCCGCCGCTCGCTCCGGCGTCGACCTTCGCCATCCAGCCGGTCACGCCGTCGGGGTAGAACTGCTCGTCCCAGGCCGCGTACAGCGAGCTCGTGAAGTAGACGCGGCGTCCGTCGCGGCTCACCTCGACCATCTGCGGCGCGCCGGTGAGAGCTCCCGAGCGCGGGTGCGCGGTGCGCTTCGCGATCCCGCCGAGGCGGATCTCGCCCGTGCGCTTCGGGTGGAATGGGTCCGAGACGTCGTACTGCAGGAGCTGCCCGGTGCCCCAGCACGAGACGTAGAGGAAGCGGTCGTCGAGCGACAGGTTGATGTCGGTGACGAGCGGCGGCACCGCCTTGAAGTCGCGCAGCAGCGGCGGCAGCTCGTCGGCCGACGCGGGCTCGGCCGGGATCTCGATCACCTTGTCGATCGCCCACCGATCGCCCTTGCGGTGCCAGAGCCAGATCGACGACGCCAGGTTCTCGACGCTGATCACCACGCCCATGAAGCCGTAGGCCTTCGACGGGTCGTGCGCGGGACGCAGCTCGAGCGCGAGCTGATGCTGGTCGCCGATGTCGAGCGCCTGCTCGTGGCGGCGCTTGCGCAGGTTCCAGACGTGCAGGCGGTGGCCGTACTTGCGGCCGAGCAGCAGCTCGGGATCGATGCCGCCCTCGATCATCCTCGGCGTGCCCCACTCGCTCGACACCAGCGTGTCGAACCCGAGGTGCCACCAGAAGTCGTAGTGCAGGTACTGCGGGCCGCGGTCGATCTCCCAGCGGCCGAGCACGTCGAAGCTGTCGCAGTCCAGCACGAAGAGGCCGCCGGGGCCGTCGCCCTCGGGGTTGCCGAGCGCGCTCACGTAGATGCCGTCCGGGCCGCAGTGCAGCGTGTGCGGCCGCGAGTAGCCGGCGCGGCTCGCGATCTCGTCCGCCTCGATCACGCGATGCAGGGCGGGCGCGCGCGGATCGGGCTTCACGTCGAAGACGAAGATGCGCGAAGAGCGCAGCGCCGGCAGCATCAGGTAGCGGCGCTCGACGTGCGGATGCGGCGGCTCGAGGTGTTCTCGCTCGCGAGCGGCAGCCCGGTGCACGCGGGCTCGGTCGAGGTCGGCCTCGAGCCGATCGCCGTCGCGGCGCGCACGAACGGCGAGGTGTGGGTCGTGAACCACCTCTCCGACAGCGTGAGCGTCGTCGACGTCGCGGCGAGCCCGCCGCGCGTCGTGCGCACGCTGCTCGTCGGCGACGAGCCGCGCGACGTCGTCTTCGCCGGTCCCGGGCGCAATCGCGCCTTCGTCACCGCCGCGCACCGCGGCCAGAACAACCCGAACGACCCCCAGCTCACCACGGAGGGCGTCGGCCGCGCGGACGTCTGGGTGTTCGACGCGCTCGCGCTCGGCGCGCCGCTCGGCGGCACGCCGCTCACGATCGTCACCCTGTTCGGCGACACGCCGCGCGCGCTCGCGACCGATGCGAGCGGCGAGACGGTGTTCGCGGCGGTGTTCCACTCCGGCAACCAGACGACGACGGTCACCGAGCAGGCGGTGTGCGACGGCTTCGACACGGCGGGCCCGTGCAACGTGCACGGCGTCACCATGCCCGGCGGCCTGCCGGGGCCCGACACCAACCACGCCGGCGTGCCGGCGCCGGAGACCGGGCTCGTCGTCAAGTATGACGAGACGTCCGCGGAGTGGCGCGACCAGCTCGGCCGCGACTGGAGCAACGCCGTCAAGTTCGACCTGCCCGACCTCGACGTGCTCGCGATCGACGCGATGGCGAACCCGCCCGTCGAGCTCGAGGCGTGGCCGTCGGTCGGCACGGTCGTCTTCAACATGGCGGTGAACCCGGCGAGCGGGAAGGTCTACGCGAGCAACACCGAGGCGCGGAACGAGGTGCGCTTCGAGGGACCGGGCGTCTTCGGCGGCAGCACGGTGCGCGGCCGCCTCGCGGAGGCGCGCATCACCGTCATCGATCCCGCGCAGCCCGACCCGGCGCTCGGCGTGACGCCGCGGCATCTCAACAAGCACATCGACTACGGCGTCGTGCCGAGCCCGCCCGGCACGGCGGACAAGAGCCTCGCGACGCCGCTCGAGATGGCGGTCACGTCGGACGGCGCGACGCTGTACGTCGCGGCGTTCGGCTCCTCGAAGATCGGCGTCTTCGCGACGAGCGCGCTCGAGAACGACACCTTCGTGCCGAGCGCAGCGTCGCACATCGAGGTGAGCGGCGGCGGACCGAGCGGGGTCGTGCTCGACGAGGCGCGCGGCCGGCTCTACGTGCTGACGCGCTTCGACAACGCGCTATCGGTGATCGACACGACGTCGGCGACGGAGATCGCGCACACGCCGCTCTACAACCCCGAGCCGGCGGCGGTGCAGGTCGGGCGTCCGGTGCTGTACGACGCCCGCGCGACCTCGAGCAACGGCGAGGCGTCGTGCGCCGCGTGCCACATCTTCGGCGACTTCGACAGCCTCGCCTGGGACCTCGGCAACCCGGACGACGACGTGCTCGACAACCTGAACCCGTTCCGCGTCCCGGATCCGCTCGGCCAGTCCTTCCCCGACCACCACCCGATGAAGGGTCCCATGACGACGCAGAGCCTGCGCGGCATGGCGAACCACGGCCCGATGCACTGGCGCGGCGACCGCAGCGGCGCCAACGACACGCCACCGTCGGGCGCGCTCAACGAGAAGGCGGCGTTCATCCGCTTCAACGTCGCCTTCGAGGGCCTGCTCGGCCGCTCGGGACCGATCCCGGCCGGTGCGCGCGGCGACGCTCACGGCGACGGGGCTCACGCTGCGCGCCCAGGGCGGCTCGCTGTTCTCGCTCGAGGACGCGCCGCAGGGCACGATGGCGCTCCGCCTGCAGCTCGGCACGCAGGTGCAGCTCTGCGCCGCTGCGCCCGCCAAGGCGATGGGCAATCCGCCGTCGACGGCGAAGACCGACACGACCGCGAAGTTCATGGGGACGCCGAGCACGCCGCCACCCGCGCCCTGCCCGCCGCTGCCGGTGGTCGGGTCGGCGTCGCGCGCGTTCCTCGTCGAGACGCCGTCGCTGATCGATTTCTAGCGAGCTCGGCGCGCGTCGCCGCGCAGCGCGCTCTCGCACTCGGCGAGCGCGCTCGCGGCGTCGTCGCCCCCGGGCGCGTCGATCACGACCCGGAACGGCACCGCGCCGCGTGCGCCCTCGGACGCGCAAGCGCTCTCGCCAGGCTCCGTCCAGCAGCGCGCGCCGAGACGGTCGATGCAGACGGTGCGGTGCGGGGCCGGGGGCGGGC
>JBFMAS010000572.1:0-5079 GCA_040755575.1 Thermodesulfobacteriota bacterium | reverse complement strand
CGCCCGCGACGCTGCTGCTCGCGGGCGTCGCGGCCGGCGCCGCGATCATGAGCAAGCAGGACTACGGCGGCGCGGTCGCGCTGATGCTGACGGTCCTGCTGCTGGCGCTGCCGTGGCTCGAGGCTCGCCGTCCGGAGTCCGCCTCCGCGGCGCTGGGCGGCGCGTTCCGCTTCATGCTCGGCGGCGCGCTGGTCGTGCTGCCCTACCTCGCCTGGTTCGCCTGGCAGGGCGCGCTGCGCGACATGCTGCTGCAGACGATCGTCTTCCCGTTCTCGGTCATGAGCTCGTTCGAGTACCCGCGCCTGCCCGATCCGTGGCCGCTGCTCGGCCGGGACGAGGAGATGCGCGCCGGCATCGGCAACTACTTTCCCTCGATCCTCGCGACGCTGTGGTGGAACGAGTGCCCCGGCTGCTGGGTCAGCGGGCTCGGCCGCGGCGGCAGCCTGTACCAGCGCACCGCGTTCTGGGACGTGACGCTGAAGCTCGTCTTCTGGGCTCCGTTCGTCTTCGCCGTGGTGGGCGCGACCGTCTGGCTCGGCGGTGCCGTGCGGGAGCGACGCGCGACCGGCACCGTCGGCGACGAGGCCCGCGGGCGCCTCTCGGTGCTGGCGCTCGCGACGGGCTTCCTGCTCGCGTTCAACCTGCCGCGCGACTGGGTGCACCTGATGATGGTGTACCCGCCGTCGCTCGTCGTCGGCGCGGGTCTCGCGTACCAGGCGACGCGCCGCTCGTCGCGCATCCCCGCGCTCGCCGTCCGCGCCGTGCTCGCCGCCAGCGTCGTCGGGCTGCTGGTCGTGACGCTCGCGCTGATGGCGGATCTCCGGCGCCGCGTCGACCACTGGCTCGACCACCCGCGGGCACGCGTCTATGCGGATCGCCTGAACGGCCCGTTGATCGAGGACGTCCTCGCCTGGGTCGAGCGCAACGTGCCACCGAGCAAGCCGCTGCCCGTCTACCCGACGCAGCCGGCGCTGACCTTCCTCGCCGGCAGGACCACGGTCGCCGGCTACTACGTGATCTGGCCGATGCAGGCCCAAAGCCGCGACCGGGAGATCCTCGCCGAGCTCGATCGCCTCGGCGTCGAGGACGTGCTGTTCAGCGTCTCGCAGTGGGCGCACCTGCGCTCCTTCCAGGACAACGCCCCGGAGCTGTTCACGGCGCTGGTCGACGGCTGGGAGATCGACCAGGTGTTCTCGCGGGAGGCGAACGGCCCGATCCTCGTCGCCCTGCGCCGCCGGGGACCGGGGAAGCGCGCCACGCCGCTGCGCGAGGTGGCCCACGGCGGCGATCAGCGCTGGACGCGCTGGCCGTTCGCGGACGTGCTGGTGCAGCCGGTCGCGGCGCCCGGCGCGGCGAGCCCGCTGCGGCTCGAGGTCACCGTTCCCCGGGAGCGCCCGCTGCTGCAGCTCGCCTTCGGCATGAACCCCGACCGCTGGCTCGGCGTGCCGACGGGGCCGCTCGCGTTCCGCGTCGCGCTGCAGCGCGCCGACGGCACGACGGAGCCGCTCCTCGAGCGGCGCATCGACCCGCGCGGCGAGGTGACGGCGCGGCGCTGGCAGCCGGCTGCGATCGATCTGTCGAGCCACGCGGGCTCGCCGGTGACGCTGCTCCTCGAGGTCGAGGGGAACGTGCCGCCGTCCGAGCGGGACGACCTCGCCGGCTGGGCGGAGCCCAGGTTCGTCGCACGCCCCCGGCCACGCGCAGGAAGGCCGTTGCCTTCCGGAACGAGGCGATGGTAGCTCTTTTTCGAGCGAGCAACGCGGGTCCGTGCCGATGAACGCCAACCTTTCGACCGCCGAGGGCGCCTACGCCGGCGCCTCCGTCGCGCAGAGCGGCCGGACGATCTTCCCCGGCAGCCCCGCGATGCAGGGTCTCGCGAGCCGCGACGGCGTCGAGTGGCGCGAGTTCCGCCGCTCGCTGCAGCCGCGCTTCTGGTTCGTTTGGTGCGACATCGGGGCCCGCATGGCGCTGCTCGTGCTCGGCTACGCCGCCGCCTGCGCGGTGGCGGCCCTCGCGGGCAACGGCGTCGGGTTCGCGTTCCTGCCGCTCGCGGCGGCATGGATCGGCTACTGGTTCGGCTCGCTCGTGCTGTTCATGCACGAGGGCGCGCACTACAACCTGCACGCCGACAAGGCGGTCAACGACCGCCTCGCGAACGCGTTCATCTGCATCCTCACCGGCGACGAGGTCAAGCACTACCGCGCGCTGCACTGGAAGCACCATCTGCACCTCGGCGACGTCGACGACACGGAGGTGTCGTACCACTGGGCGCCGACGTTCCGCTTCATGTTCGAGACCCTGTTCGGCATCCACGCGTGGCGCGTCTTCAAGGCGCACCGGCGCGCGCGCGGGGTCGACACCGACGAGTCCGACAGCCGCCAGCGCGACACGCTCGCGCTCGCGCGCGGCATCGTCCTGCACGCGGTGCTCGTGTCGATCGCGCTCCTCGCCGGGTGGTACAGCGCGGCCGCCGCGTGGGTCGTCGGGGTAGCGGTCGTCTTTCCGTTCGTGTCGGCGCTCCGCCAGCAGCTCGAGCATCGCGCCGAGGACGCGTCCTCGGCGACCGACTACTCGGTGACGCCGCACGGCCCCGTGAACCGCATGTTCGAGGGGACGCTGTTCGCGCGCAGCTTCGGCAGCGCGGGCTTCTGGCGCCACCTGCTGCACCACTGGGATCCGTCGGTCTCGTACACGCGCTTCACCGACTTCGAGCGCTTCCTGATGAAGACCGACCTGGCACCGTCGGTCGACGCCGCCCGCACCAGCTACGGCAAGGTCTGGCAGGTCCTCCGCCGCGGCTGACGTGCGGCGGCGCTCAGCTCGCGCGGCGCGCGACGAGCTGCTGGTTCGACGTCCACCACAGCCGCTGGTGCGCCATCTCGAGCACGGTGACCGGCGCGAGCAGCACCGGGTTGAAGGGGTTCAGCGCTCGCTCCGCGAAGCGCACCGCGCCGCGGTCCTTGAGCCAGTTCTGCAGCGAGATGATCCAGAACTGCGGGCACACGAGCGGCCGGTGCGCGACGCGCTCGAGCCCGGCGAGCTCGACCAGGCGCGCCAGCGAGCGCGTGTCGAACAGGTGGAAGTGGCGCGGCAGGTGGTAGCCGCCCCAGTAGCGCCGGCGGAACAGCCGCGCGTCGAGCGAGTCGATGTTCGGCGTCTCGACGAACAGGTGCCCGCCGGGCTTCAGCGCGGCGCGCATGCGCTCGAGGACGATGCGCGGCTCGCGCACGTGCTCGATGAGCTGGTTCATGATGATCAGGTCGAAGGAGTCCGCGGGCAGCGCGACGTCCTCGATCGCGCCCTGGTAGACGCGGAAGCCGTCGCGTCGTGCCGCCGCGACGGCCTGCTCCGAGAACTCGACGCCCTCGAGCTCGACCGGCGAGGTCACGGCGTCGCGGATCTGGCGCAGCACGTGCCCGTCGCCGCAGCCGACGTCGAGCACGCGAGCGCCGGAGAAGAGGTAGGGCGCGTAGGCCTTGACCTTGGCGCGGTCGGCGAACGCCTTGAAGCGCATCGTCGTCGGGCCGAGCTTGTTGGCGAAGTCGTACGAGTAGTAGTTCGACGGATAGACGCGTCCGAGCGACTCCGGCGCCGGCCGCGGGCTCAGGAACACGCCGCCGCACGCGCAGCGCCAGAAGGTGAACTCCGTCCGCGTCGTCAAGTACTCGAAATCCCAGCCGCGTGCGAGCGGCGCTCCGGTGGTCGCGCCGCACAGGGCGCACGTGCCGGGCTCGGTTCGGATCGGCTCTTCCATCGCTCTCGGGTCGTGGCGCGCGAGACCGCGTGCGGCGGCGCGTCGGCAGTGCGCTACGACTAGCAACGGAGCGCCGCGCGGTCGACTGCTGGAGCGCCGCCGCGAAAACGGCTAGACGACGGCGGGAATGGGCGGCTCCAGCGCACCGCGATGCGCCGCGTAGACCGGCCGCTGCTGCTCGCCGCCGCGGCGTACGCGGCCGCCGTCGTGCTCCTCTCGTGGCCGCTCGTCACCGCCCCGGCGACGGCGGTGGTGGATCCCGTGCGTCTCGGCCAGCGCGGCGCGCCGTGGGCGCGCGCCGACCTCGACCTGCTGATCTGGATCCTCGCCTGGACGTCGCACGCGCTCGTCGAGCAGCCGCTCGCGCTCTTCCAGGCGAACATCTTCCATCCCGCCCGGGACACGCTCGCCGGGTCCGAGCACCTGATCGGCCTCGCGCCGATCGCCGCGCCCGTGTTCGCCGTCACGGGCAACGCCGTCCTCGCCTACAACGTCACCGTCCTCGTCGTCGTCTGGCTCGCGGCGACCTGCACCTTCGCTCTGGCGCGCGCGTGGAGCGGCAGCGCCGCGGCGGCCTTCGTCGCGGGTGCCGCCTTCGCCTTCGCGCCGCACGTGCAGGGCACGTGGATCCGCCTGCACGTCAGCGCCGTCGCGCTCTTCCCCCTGGTCCTGCTGCTCGCCTGGCGGGCTGCGCGCGTGCCGCGCGCCGCGACGCTCGCCGCCCTGCTCGCCGTCACCGCGCTGCAGCTCCTCGCGGGGATGTACGTGTCGTACGAGCTCGCCGCGCTGCTCGTCGCCTTCTCGCCGGTGCTGGTCGTCGAGGCGCGGAGGTGGGGGCGGAGCCCCGCGCCGGTGCTCCTGGCGCTCGCCGCGTCGTTCCTGGTCCTCGTCCCGATCGGCATCCCCTACCTGCGGCTTCGTGCGAGCGGCGAGCTGCCGTCGTTCGAGCAGGCGCTCGAGCTGGTCGCGCGCAACTCCGTCGCGCCGCAGCAGGTGCTGCTGTGGCTCGGCGAGAACCTCACCTGGCCGGTGGTCGCGCTGGCGCTCGTCGGCCTCGCGTGGCCCGCGCACGAGCGTCTCGTCGAGCGCCTGGGGCTGCTCTCGATCGCGCTGGTCGGCATCGTGCTGAGCGCGGGACGGAGCGTCTCGATCATCCCCGGCACGTCGCTGCCGAGCCCGTACGAGATCGCGATGCGGCTCGTTCCCGGCTTTGCGAGCATGCGCGCACCGTCGCGCTTCCTCGTCCTCCCCCTGCTGGCGCTCTCCGTGCTCGCCGCGCTCGGCGCGGGGCGTCTCGCCGCGCTGCCGGGCGCGAGCGCGGCTGC
>JBFMAS010000571.1:0-4519 GCA_040755575.1 Thermodesulfobacteriota bacterium | reverse complement strand
GAGGACGGCGCCAGCTCGACCGCCTCGTCGAGCGTGTCGAGCTGGGTCTCGACGGTCAGCGAGCCGTCGCTGAGCTTCCGCGCGACGATCGTCGCCGCGGCGATCGCCGTCCCCGAGCGCCCGGCCTTGCCGGCCTCGGCGAGCAGGTCGCCGACCGCGTTCGAGTCCTTGCGCGCGTGGGCGAGCGCGAGGTCGCCGAGCCCGTCCATGTCGAGCGGCTCGCCGAGCGCGCGCAGCAGCGGCAGGATCGCGCCGCGCGTGCTGACCAGCGCCTTCCAGTTGGCGAGCGACGTCTCGTCGTAGAGCATCCACGGCGTACCGAGCTCGATGAACATGTTGTCGTCGCCGTTCACGACCGGCGCCTTGGCGACGAGCGCGTCGACGTCCTGCGGCGTGACGCGCATCAGCCCCCACAGGTCGGCGGTCGAGAAGTTGCCGATGCGCTCGAGGTCGTCCTGCACCGGCCCGGGCAGCGCCTCCCAGCGCGGCAGGTCGGCACGCGCGAGCGGCCGGTCGGTCGCGAGCAGGAGCAGGTCCGGGCTGCCCGAGAAGTCGGCGAAGCCGTAGACGTACGGGAGCTCGGCCCGCACCGCGGCGACGATCGACGCGAGCGACCGCGGGTCGAGCGCGTAGAGCTGGACCCACTGCAGCAGGCGCCCGCCCGGCGCCAGCGCGCCCTTCGCGATCGCGAAGAACTCGCGCGTGAACAGGTTCGAGACGCCGCTCATCCACGGGTTCGACGGCTCGGAGATGATGACGTCGTACCTCTCGTCGGTGGCGGCGAGGTAGGAGCGCGCGTCGTCGAGCACGAGCTCGACGCGCGGGTCGTCGAGCGGGCTGCCGCTGACGCGGTCGAAGAAGCGCGACGCCTCGACGATCGCCGGCTCGATCTCGACGGCGTCGATCCGCTCGACGCTCGCATGCGTCGCGACGGAGCCGGTCGTCACCCCCGACGCGTAGCCGATCACCAGCACGTTCCTTGCGGGCGGGCCGAACAGCAGCGGGATCTGCCCGAGCAGCACCTGCGTCGACATGTCGCCGAAGCTCGACGCGTCGACCTTGCCGTTCACGCGCAGCGCGACGATCCCCTCCTCGCGGTGCACCGACACGGTCGCGTTGATGCCGTCGCGGTAGAACAGCAGCTCCTGCACCGGGCGTCCGTCGACCGGCAGCAGGCCGATGCCGAAGTCGAGCTCGGCGTCGGGCGCCTTGAAGACGCCGCGCGTGAGCGCCTGGCGGTCGAACGGCAGCGGCACGACGAGCAGCAGCGCCGCAGCGGCGAGCGGCGCGAGCGCGAGGCTCTTGCCGCGCACGGCGCGCGCGCCCGTGACGAGCAGCAGGGCGGCGCCCAGCAGGTCGAGCGCGGCGCCGAGCGCGAGCGTCTCGCGCAGGCCGAGCGCGGGCAGCAGCACGAACCCCGTCGCGAACGCGCCCGCGGCCGAGCCGAGCGTGTTCGCGAAGTACACGCGCCCGACCGCTTCGCCAACGTCCTCGACCTCGTCGGCGAGCACGCGGGCGACGAGCGGGAACAGGCCGCCCAGCACGAGCGTCGGCGGCAGCATCACGAGCGCGCACATGACGACCTGCGCGAGCGCGATGCGACCGCTGTCGAGGCCCCAGGACTCGACGACGCGCAGGAACATCCCGGGCAGATGGGGCAGCGCGATCGTCGTGCAGCTCGCGAGCAGCGCGAGCGCCACCATGCCGCCCGCAAGCAGCACGACCGGCGAGCGCGTGCCGTCGACCCAGCGACGGAAGATCAGGCTGCCGAGCGCGATCCCGGCGAGGAACGCGCCGAGCATCGACGAGAACGCGTAGATCGACGAGCCGAAGACGACCGCGAGCGCGCGCGACCAGCCGACCTCGTAGAGCAGAGCCGTGAAGCCGACGACGGCGTAGACCGCGAGCAGGACGCCGACCGGCACGCGACCGCTCGCTCGCGTCTCGCGCCGCGCGGCGGGGGCGCGCGCGGACGCCGCCGCGCCGTCCGCGCCGGCGCCCGTGATCCGCGGCGCGACCAGCACGAGCGCCACCACGCCGACCGCGACGTCGAGCAGCGCGCCCGCGCGGTTCGTCCACATGAGACCGAGCGCGCGGAACAGCACGAAGGTCGTCGCGAACACGCCCACGACGGCGCCCAGGGTATTGAGGCCGTAGAGCAGGCCGGTCTGCGCGCCGATCCGCGGGTCGCGCCGGGTCAGCGCCGCGACCAGGATCGGCAGCGTCGCGCCCATCAGCGCCGTCGGCACGAGCAGCAGCGCGAGCGCGAGCGCGAAGCGGCACAGCGCGGCCGGCCAGAAGTCGAGACCGGCGAGCAGCGTGCGGTTCAGCGCCGGGAGCTGCGCCAGCAGCCACGGTACGACGAGCGCGTAGAGGCCGATCGCGATCTCGACCCAGCCGTAGGCGCGCACGCCGTTCGCGAGCCGCCCGGCGACGCGGCCGCCGGCGAGCCCGCCCAGGCCGAGGCCGAGCATGTACGCGACGAGGATCGTGCTCGCAGCGAGCGTCGTCGAGCCGAACACGAGGCGCAGCTCGCGCGTCCACACCACCTCGAGCGCGAGGCTGCCGAGGCCGGAGAGGAAGAAGCAGGCGGCGACGGCGACCAGGGTGCGTCGCTCGGTCGGCGCCGGCACGGGCGCCGGCGTGCCGCGCCGTGCGCGAGCCGGGCGCATCAGGGCGCCGCCCGACTTGCGTCCTGCGGCGTGCGCAGCGCCGCCAGGTCGCTCGCGATGAGCGGGTTGTCGGGCTCCGCCTTGAGCGCGGTCTCGAGCAGCGGGATCGCCTCGTCGTTCCAGCCACGCCACAGCGCGCTGCGCGCGAGCCACTGGTAGGAGCGCGCGCGGTTGCGCAGCGTCGCCTGCGCGTTGCGCCTCGCGCGCTCCGCGCCGCCCGTGTCCCCGCTCTCGGCGTAGGCCTGCGCGAGCATCACCCAGCCCTCGAGCCAGGTCGGGTCGTTGTCGTCGAGCTCGCGCTCGAACGCGGCGACCGCCTCCGCCGTGCGCCCCGTGCGCAGGTAGAGCTCGGCCTGGCGCTGGCCGAGCTCGTCGTCGAGCCTCGCCACGGACGCGGCGAGCGTCTCGATCTCGCCGAGCGCTTCCTCGTAGCGCTCGAGCGCGTACAGCGTCCTCGCGCGCAGGGCGCGTGCGCGCGCGTCGTCCGGACGGACGAGCAGCGCCGCGTCGATCGCCTCGAGCGCGGCGGGGTGGTTCTCCGCCTCGACCAGGATCTCCGCGCGCAGCAGGCGCGGCGCGAACGCGTCGGGCTCGAGCGCGATGGCGTCGTCGAGCGAGGCGATCTGGTCGGCGATCGCGAACGTGCCCTCGGCGTCGACCGAGCGGCCGAGGATCACCGCGGCGACGATCGCCGGCGCGCTGCGCCCCCGCTCCTGGGCGACGCGCAGCAGCTCCGGGCCGACGGTCGGGTCGGTGCGGCGCTCGATGTACGACAGCGCGAGCTCGCCGAGCAGCCGGGCGTCGACCGGCTCGCCCGCCCCCTCGAGGAGCGGCAGGACGCCGCGCGGGAAGCGCGCGAAGGCCTCCCAGTTCGGCGTCAGCGTGTCCTCCTGCAGCATGAGCGGCGTGCCGAGCTCGATGTAGAGGTTGTCGTCGGTGTTGACGACCGGCGCGCGCGCGACCAGCGCGTCGACGTCCGCGGGCAGGAGCCGCACGAGGCTCCACAGGTCGGCGGTCGAGTACGTGCCCACGCGCTCGAGGTCGGCGCGCACGGCTGCCGGCAGCTCGTCCCAGCGCGGCAGGTCGTCACGGCCGAGGGGGCGCTCCATCGCGAGCAGGAACAGGTCCGAGCTGCCTTCCTCGTTGGCGAAGCCGTAGACGTAGGGGAACTCCGCGCGCACGGCGGCGAGGATCGAGTACAGCGCCTGCGGGTCCATCGCGTAGAGCTGCACCCACTGCAGCAGGCGCCCGCCGGGCGCCAGCGCGCCGCGGGCGATCGCGAAGAACTCGCGCGTGAACAGGTTCGACACGCCGCTCATCCACGGGTTCGAGGGCTCCGACACGATGACGTCGTACCTCCGGCCGGTCGCGGCGAGATACGAGCGCGCGTCGTCGAGCACCAGCTCGACGCGCGGGTCGTCGAGCGGGCGCCCGCTCTCGCGGTCGAAGAAGCGCGACGCCTCGACGATCGCCGGCTCGATCTCGACCGCGTCGACGCGCTCGACGCCGGCGTGGCGCACGACCGAGCCGACCGTCACGCCGGACGCGTAGCCGATCACCAGCACGCTCTTCGCAGGTGCGCCGAACAGCAGCGGGATCTCGCCGAGCATCACCTGGGTCGGCATGTCGTCGTGGCTCGAGGCGTCGGGCTTGCCGTTGACGCGCAGGAACGTCGTCGCGCCGCCGCGGTGCACCGACACCGTCGCGTTGATGCCGTCGCGGTAGTAGAGCAGCTCCTTGTCGCGCACGCCCTCGAGCTCGACGTACTCGACGCCGAAGTCGAGCAGCAGGCTCGGGCTCTTGAAGACGCCGCGCGTGAAGGCCTCACGGTCGAACGGAATGGGCAC
>JBFMAS010000570.1:0-2651 GCA_040755575.1 Thermodesulfobacteriota bacterium | reverse complement strand
GGGCGCGGCGCGCGAGGCCGCAACCGGCATGGATCCCAGCCAGGGCCAGAGCCCATCGCCGCGGCGACCGACGCTGAGCGTCGTCGTGCCGGTCTACAACGAGCGCGCGACGATCCGCGAGATCCTGCGCCGGGTCGCGAGCCGTCCCGAGGTCGACGAGCTGGTGATCGTCGACGACTGCTCGATCGACGGCACCGGCCAGGCGCTGCGCGACGAGCAGGCGGCGGGCTGGCCCGCGCTGCGCGCCCCGAATCGCCCGCTGCCCCGCATCAAGCTGCTGCACCACGAGGTCAACCAGGGGAAGGGTGCGGCCCTGCGCACCGGCTTCCAGCACGCGACGTGCGACGTCTTCCTCACCCAGGACGCCGACCTCGAGTACGATCCCGCCGATTACGAGAAGCTGATGCTGCCGATCTACGACGGCCGCGCCGACGCGGTCTACGGCAGCCGCTTCGCGGGCTATCCGCGCCGTGTCCTGTTCTTCTGGCACTCGCTCGGCAACAAGATGCTGACGACGCTGTCGAACATGCTCTGCAACCTCAACCTGACGGACATGGAGACGGGGTACAAGGCGATCCGTCGGGACATGGTGCGGGCGATGGCGCTGACCTCGAACCGCTTCGGCATCGAGCCCGAGATCACCGCCAAGCTCGCCCGCATGCGGGCGCGCATCTACGAGGTGCCGATCTCCTACAGCGGCCGCTCCTACAGCGAGGGGAAGAAGATCGGCTGGAAGGACGCGGTGTCCGCCGTGTGGACGATGCTGCGCTGCGCGTTGACCGACGACCGCGGCGCGGTCGATCCGCTGCACGCGACGCTGCGCCGGATGGCGGCGCTCGACCGCTACAACGCCTTCCTGTTCGAGCAGATCCGCCCGGCGATCGGCCAGCGCGTCCTCGAGGTGGGCGCCGGGACCGGCAACCTGACGCAGTTCCTGCGCGACCGCGACTCGGTCGTCGCGACCGACGTCGACCCGGAGTACGTGGAGCTGCTGCGACGCCGCTTCGAGCACCACACCAACGTCCGCGTGGATCTGTTCGATCTCGCCGCCGAGCCGCCGCCGGCGGTCAAGAACGCGCGCTTCGACACGATCATCTGCCTGAACGTCCTCGAGCACGTCGCCGACGACCGCGGCGCGCTCGCGCGGCTGCGGGAGCTGCTCGAGCCGGGCGGCCGTCTGGTGCTGCTGGTGCCGGCCCACCAGTCGCTGTACGGGACGATCGACGAGGCGATCGGGCACCACCGCCGCTACGAGGGCAAAGCGCTGGCGCGCCTGCTCGACGAGGCCGGCCTGCGCGTCGAGAGCCGCGTGCACGTCAACGCAACCTCGATCCCCGGCTGGCTGTTGAACGGGAAGGTGCTGAAGCGTCGCAGCGTCCCCGGCATGCAGGCCCGGCTCGCCAACCGGCTCGTGCCGATCTACCGGCTCGAGCGCCGGCTCAACCTGCCGTTCGGGCTCTCCGTGATCGCGGTTGCGCGGCGCGACGACGCTCCCGTCGTCGCCGCGGCGGGATCCTGAGCGGCGGGATGCCGCGTCGCGGCTCGGTCCTCGGCGTGCGCGCGGCGCTGCGCAGCGCGCGCGGCGCGGAGGCCGAGGGGCCGACGCGGCACGTGGCCTCGCGGCGTGCGGCAGCGAGCGTCGCCCCGGCGCCGGCGCGGGCCGAAGGCGCGGCCGCCCACGACGGGACGCCGGCCGCGGCGCCGGCCGTCGTCGCGCCGCGGCGCTGCCGCGCCTGCGCCGGACCCGGCACGGCGCGGTTCGTCAAGCGCGGCTTCGTCGTCGCGGCGTGCGCGGATTGCGGGTGCCACTTCGTCCCCGATCCCGTGCCGGCGGCGGCGACCTACGACGAGGCGTACTTCGCCGGCGAGGGCGAGTGCGGCTACGGGGGCTACCTCGCCGACCGCGAGGTGATCCTCGCGAACTTCGCGCGCCGCGCGCGCTGGATCGCGCGCCTCGCGCCTGGCAAGCGCGTGCTCGACGTCGGCGCGGCGTACGGCTTCTTCGTCGCAGCGGCGCGTGCCGCAGGCTTCGTCGCGAGCGGCCTCGAGCCGGTGCCGGCGTGCGCGGCGTTCGCGCGTCGCGAGCTCGGCGTGGAGATCGTCACCGGATGCATCGAGGACGCGCCGCTGCCCGCGGGCGGCTTCGACGTGATCACGCTGTTCGACGTGATCGAGCACCTCGCGCAGCCCGCGGTCGCGCTGCGCCGCATCCGCGCGCTGCTCGCGCCCGGCGGCGTCGTGGTGATCGAGACGGGCGACCTCGGCGGCCTGCTCGTGCGCGTCGTCGGCTCGAGCTGGTACTACTACGACCCGCCGCAGCACCTGACCTACTTCAGCCTGGCGAGCCTCGAGCAGGTGCTGCTGCGCACGGGCTTCTCGTCGCCGGTCGACGTCGGCCACCTCGGACGCGCCGTCTCGGTGCGGAACTTCTTCCACCAGCTCGGCCGAGCGCTCGGTGGTGGGGTGCTCGGCGAGGCGAGCCGGGCCGTGTCGCGCTCGCCGCTCGCGACGCTCACCTTCCCGGTGCCCGATCGCGGCAACGCGTTCATCGCTGCCGCACGCCGACGGCCTTGAGGGAGGCGCCAGCGCGGCGCGGCGCACGCCGGCGCCTGCCCCGTCCGCACGTCGGGGGCAGCGCCCGCACCGCGGGC
>JBFMAS010000569.1:0-7163 GCA_040755575.1 Thermodesulfobacteriota bacterium | reverse complement strand
GTCGGCTGTGCCACCGGCTGCCGGGGCAGCCGTTCGCGCCGGCGCCCGCGTCGTGTCGGCCGTCGCGGATGCGTCAGCGGAGCGCCGCGGCGATCGCGCGCAGCGCCTCCTCGAGGTCGTCCTGCGCGACGTTGAGCGGCGGCGCGAGACGCACGACGCGGTCGTGGTGCAGCGTCCAGCCGACGAGCACGCCGCGCTCCCGGCAGCCGGCGACGAAGCGCTGCGTCGCCGCGGCGTCCGCGAAGTGCAGGCCGATCAGCAGACCGAGACCGCGAACCTGCTCGAGACCGCCGCGCCCGACGAGCGCCCCGAGGCGCTCGAGCAGCTCCGCGCCGAGGCGCGCCGCGCGCTCCGGCAGCGCGTCGCGCGCGAGCACGTCGAGGCTCGCGAGCGCGGCGGCGCAGCAGACGGGGTTGCCGCCGAACGTCGTGACGTGGCCGAGCGGCGGGTCGTGCGCGAGGACCGCCATCAGCTCTCGCGACGAGACGAACGCGCCGAGCGGCAGCCCGCCGCCGAGCGACTTCGCGAGCACCAGCACGTCCGGCACGGCCCCCGGCCAGTGCTCGAAGGCGAACCAGCGGCCCGTGCGGCCGAGCCCGGTCACGACCTCGTCGAGCACGAGCAGCGCGCCGACCTCGCGACAGCGCGCGGCGAGGCGCGGCAGGAAGTCCGGGTCGGGGATGCGGACGCCCGCCTCCGCCTGCACCGGCTCCGCGAACACCGCTGCGACGCGGTCGTCGATGCGCGCGAGCGACGAGGTCGCGTTCCAGCGCAGGTGCTCGACGCCGGCGAGCAACGGACGGAACGGCTCGCGGTAGACCGGGTTGCCGCCGAGCGCGAGCGCACCGGTCGTGTCGCCGTGGAACGCGCCCTCGAATGCGAGCACGCGCTCGCGGCGCGTCGCCTTGCGCACGAGCTTGAGCGCGCCCTCGATCGCCTCGGCGCCGCTGTTGGTGAGATACGCGACGCCGAGCGGCTCGGGGAGGAGCGAGGCGAGGCGCGTCGCGAGCTCGACCTGCGGCTCGAGCACGTCCTCGCCGTAGACCATCACGTGCGTGTAGCGCTCCGCCTGGCGCGCGACCGCGCGCGCGACGTCCGGATGCGCGTGCCCGATCGAGGCGACGCCGATCCCGGCGAGCAGGTCGACGTAGGAGCGCCCGTCGGCCGTGAAGACGCGCGCGCCGTGTGCGCGAACCACCTCTAGGCCGCGCGGCTCGTCCGAGGTCTGCGCCACGTGGCGCACGAAGTCGGCGGCGAGCGAGCTGCAGGGTCGGATCGGGGCGTCCGCGTCCTCCGTCACCGCGTGGGTCGCGGCGGGCTCGACGGTGCTCCAGTCGAGCAGCGAGACGAGAGGCCGCCGCCCGCCACCGTGCCAGTCGGCGGGTGGATCCTGCATCTGGTCGAGCGGGCAGACGCGTGCGGCGCCGAGCGCGCGGCACTCGTCGGCGATCTCGCCCGCAGCGTCCTGCGGAGCCGCGAGGCCCACGCACTCGAGCACCCCGCGCAGCGGCGCCAGCGCCTCGCGCAGCTCGGCGGCGTCACGGAACGGGTGCAGGCGGACGAAGCGGTCGAGCGGCGTCGGCCGCAGCCGCGAGGACTGCTCGACCACGACGGCCCATGGCTCGAGAGCGCCGCCGTGCAGCGCGAGGACGCCGCCCGCCGCCGCCTCGGTCTCCGCCGCGTCGACCGCGCGCCGGAACGCGGTCGCGGCCTCCAGCGCGAGACGCCGGCGCGGCCACTCGTGCTCGAGCGCCGCCAGCTCCCCGGCGAGCGCGCTGCCGAGCGCCCGCCGATCGAGGCGTGCGTCGACCAGCACGAGCTGCGGCGACAGGCAGCCGCGCTGATCGAGGAACGCGACCTCGCGCGCGAGCGCGCGCGCCGGCCGCTCGGGAAAGCCGGGCAGGTCATCGCCGAACAGCACGGCGACGCTGACCCGCGACCCGTGCGCGACCACGCGCTCGCCGGCACGCGCCCGCACGGCGGCGACGGTCTCGTCGCTGCCGTAGACGACGATGCGGCTCGCCGCCGCGAACAGCGGGTCCTCGATCGCCGCCGTGCCGCCCGCCCAGGTGTGCACCTCGCAGGCGGCGCCGAGCGCCGGATCGACCTCGGCGATCGAGCGCGCGAGCAGCGGCGCGAACGCCGGCTCGCCGCGCGCCGACTTGACCACGATCGCCGCGCGCAGGCCGAGCGCGCTGAACACGGGTGCGATCGCGAGACCGGGCGTGTTCTGGGCGAGGATCGCCACCACCAGGCCGGGTGCGGTCGCGACCCGCCGCCCGCCGCGCCGTCTGGACCCCGCGGCCGGCGTGCCGGCGGGCACGACCTCGATGCCGAGCAGGGCGTCGTCGAACAGCCGTCGCAGGTGCGGTGCGCTCCACGCGCGGAACGTCCGGCGCAGGCACAGCTCGACCATCGCGGGCGCATAGCCGGTCGCGTGCGCGACCTGGCGTGCCGCCGCCTGCCGCCGCTGCTCGTCGTCGAGCCACAGCGCGGCGACGCGGCCGAGCGCGTCGAGGACCTCGTCCGGATCGCGCCGGGCGAGGTCCTGCTGCGCGAGGCGCAGCCGCTCGAGCATGGCGGCGACCCGCGCGGCGTTGAGGCCGGCGCGCGCGGCGGCGGGCTTCACGACGCTGCCGCGAGCAGGTCGGCCAGCGCCAGCGCGCAGCCACGCGGCTCGGCGCCCGGCGCACGGCCGAGGAGCCGGAATCGTCCACCCTGCACGATCCCGACGTCCTCCGTCTGCACCGCGAGGACGGAGCCCGCGTTCGCGAGGTCGAAGTGGCAGAGCAGGCCGGGCTCGCCGTCCGGCACCGGCGCGAGCGTCGCCGGGTCGACGGCCAGCGTCCGCACCCACGCCGGCCCGAGCTTGCGCCGCGGCCGGTTCTCGCCGGCGAAGCGCGCGGCGAGGACGTCGTCGTAGAACTGCGAGCAGAGCTCGGTCATGCCGTACTCGTTGACGCAGTAGTAGCCGGGTACGCCGAGCACGCTCCAGCAGGCGGCGAGGAAGCCGGCGTCGGACAGCGCGCGTCCGCCCTTGCTGCCGCCGGTGTCGACGACGCGCGAGTCGGCGGGCAGCTCGAGCGAGCGCTTCTCCCGCGCGCACCATTCGAGGAGGCTGGTGAACAGCACGCGCACGCCGATCAGGCAGAGCGGCCTTCCGTCGGCCGCGAGCTCGTCGATGCGTGCGGCCACGCGCGCGGGGTCGAAGCCGCGGTCGTCGACCAGGTACTCGCCGTCGCCGCCCGCGACGTCCTCGCGCAGCCACTCGACCATCTGGCTCAGCGACGAGTCGGGAAGCTGCGCCGGCCCGCCGAGCAGGCCGACCATCCGGGGCCGCATGCCGTCGGGCAGCACCATGCGACGGAAGTGCACCAGCGCGCCCGTGCGGTAGAGATCGAGCCGCGGCACGAGATGGCGGCCCCGACGCTCGCCGCCCTGCGTCGTGCCGCTCGTGAGAAAGATCCTCGCCGGCGGCGCGCAGGCGAGCTCGAGCGACTTGAAGGCCGTCGTCGGCACGGCAGGGACGTCCTGCCAGCGCGCGACGGTCGCGGGCGTACGGCCGCGGCGGTCGCAGAACGCGCGGTACGGCGCGCTCGCCCGGTACTGGAAGGCGAACACGGCGCGCGCCAGCGCGTCGAAGCGCGCTTCGGCGGCGGGGCTCGCCGCTTCCTGCGGGTCGGGATCGCTCGCCATCCAGGCGAGGACCTCGTGCGCGATGTCGTCGAATGCGGCCAACGGCGGGATTCTACTCACCGCCCCAGGCGGCCGCACCTCACTTCAGGTAGGGAACGAAGTTCTTCAGCGCGTGCAGCAGGGCTTCGAGGTCGGCGTACTCCTCGAGCTCGCGGTAGAGGAACGCGTACTCGCTGCGCGCCCGCTCCTGATCCTGCTCGGCGGGCGGCACGCCGAGCGTCGCCTCGAGCTGCTTCAGCATGGGCTGCGTCTGCAGCTTGGTGTCGACCGGGATGTCGTCCGAGGTCGCGATCAGCAGGCGGATGCGCTCGATGAGCCGTCCGACGTAGTACTCGTCCGAGCGCTCGGGCACGTCAGCTCCCGTCGGCCTTCTTCTGCTCGGCGAGCTGGCGCTTCCAGTCGAGCACCTTCGCCTTGGCGGCGGCCTCCTCGGCTTCCTGGATCATCCCCTTGCGCTGGTAGAACGTCGACAGGCTGGTGAAGGCGAGGATGTCGCCCGGAGCGAGCTCGCACAGGCGCTGCGCCACCGCGATCGCCTCGTCGAGCTCCTCGAGCTCGGCGTGCGCCATCGCGAGCGCGTGCACGGCGTCGACGTAGGAGGGATCGAGCTCGAGCGCCGCACGGTACCTCTCGATCGCGTCGCGGTAGCGGCCCTCGAAGGCGAGGTCGAGCCCCTCGTCGTAGAGATCCTCCTTGGACGGCATGCTCGGACGTTACGCAGGCGCCCCCGGGGAGGCAAGGGCGCCGGGGGCGGCCGTCAGGGCGTCGCCGTGCCGCGCGCCTTGAGCGCCTGCAGCTCCTTCTCGACCGCGTCCTTGCGCGTCTGGGTGACCTGCAGGACCTTCTGGCAGTCCTCGCGCTCGTTCTTGATGCGGTTCATGTCCTGGTCGAGCTTCTCGACACGCGCCGCGAGCGCCGGCTGACCCATCTCGCCCGCGCCCCACATCTGGTAGCCGAGGAACAGTCCGGCGCCGAAGAGGAGAAGGGCCACGACGAAGCGCTGGGTGTAGACCCACACTGCATCCTTGACCTGATCTGCCGCGGTCTTTTCTGGCTGCATCGATCTCGCTCCGTCCGTGGATGGCACGACCCCGGGCCCTGCCGGGCTCGCACCGGGTGGGCACATGGGCGTATTCGATTTCGGGCCGCTTTGGTAGCCCCGGGCGTCACTCGGTCGGGCGCAGGTGGCGCGCCACCAGGTGGGACGCCTCCCGCAGGGCGCGCTCGCGGCTGCGGAAGGCGCGCTCGGTCACCCACTCGCCACGCCGCCAGACGTCGAGCGACGAGTCGCCGCCCAGCGTCAGCTCGACGACCTGCTCGCCGAACGGCTTGCCGGTGAAGATCGCGCGCACGGAGCTGCCGGAGTCGACCAGCACGGCGCGGCTGCCGCACGGCAGCCGGATCGCGCGCCGGATGCGCTCGAGGTACTCCTCGGGGGAGCGCTGCTCGGTCATCGCGAGGTAGCCCCAGCCGTCCTCCGGTGGGTTGGCCTCGCGCAGCAGGTTCAGGTTGGCGTCGGTGAGGCGGGCCCGGGCGCGGTCCTGGTCGAAGTCGCGGCCGACGGCGAAGAAGCGGTCGCCGACGATCGGCGGCGCCGGGCGCTCGCTGGTGGGAGTCGGGCTGCGGCGCTTGTTCGGGGTCCCGCTGTCGACCCACCAGCGGTTCTCGACGGTGGGTTTGGCCGCGTCCTGCCCGCCGCCCGATGCTCCGCCCGGGGGCGGCTGGTCGCGTGGCTCGGCCACCTAGGCCGAGCGCTTCTTGGACGCGCGGGCCGAGGTGCGCGTCTTGCGCGTCGCACGCGTCGGCCGGCGCTTGCCGTCGCGGCGCGCGGCGACGGCCGCGAGCCCGATGCGGTCGACGCCGTCGGTCACCGGCGGCACCAGCCGCAGGCTGCCGCTCAGGCCGCGCACCATGCGCAACGCGAAGGTGTCCGCCTTCCGCTCCGCGTCGGCCCACAGGATGTAGTGCCCCATCTCGTGGTAGATGGTGTTGATCCAGCGGCGCTCGGAGTTGTACTTGCGGCCGCGCTTCCAGTTCTCGGGATGCACCAAGTGGATCTCGCCGTTCTCGTAGGTGCGTCCCGCCGTCTTGCCCCAGTCGAGGTACTCGTACCAGGTGATGCGCGGGGTCGGCAGGCGGTAGAAGCGGCACATCTGCAGCAGGGCGCGACGGAACAACGGCTCGCGCTGCAGGTGGAAGAAGGCCGACAACAGCCGGTCGATCTGCCGCCGCTCGCGGACCGAAGGAAGGATCATGCGCATCGCTTGGAAACCCTGGGTGGGAGGTGCATGGGCGACGTTAGAGACGCCCGTCGTGCAAGTCAATTCATCGTCTCCCGCTGCGCGCTAAGTTCTCGATTTAACTCTTTAATTGATCGACTCGCGGGGCGAACGTACGGCGAATGCGCGGGCGCCGGCGGAGGGGCCTCCGGAAGGTCCCTGCAGGGCTTCGCCGCGCTCGCCGTCGACCCGCGCCACGACCCAGCCGCCGAACTCGGCGATGCGCTTGAGGCGGGCCGGGGCGCTCCGGCGGGGGCCCTCGCCAGGGTCGCGCAGGACGCGGAAGTCGTCGCGCGGCACGATCACGTAGTCGAGCCCGTCGAGCGAGGGCTCGCCCGCGAGCGGCTCGATCGCGCGGTTGCCGTAGAAGGTGAAGCGGTGCGCCGCGCGCGGGCTCGCGGCGACCCGGCGGTCCGGCGCGATGACCCGGCCGACGAAGCGGCCCGCCTCGCGGATCGCCCAGCGGTCGATCGCCTGCGCCTCCGACGACGCGGGCGACGTTCGCCAGAGCGCGAAGGCGATCCCGGCGGCGACGCCGCAAGCGGGCAGCGACCAGCGGCGGTCGGCGTGCTCGAGGCCGAGCAGGACGATCGCCGCGACGAGGAACAGGAGCGCGACGTACGCCCCGACGGCGGCGCCGGTCACGGCCCAGCTCAGCGCCGCGAGCCCGAGCCAGAGGAAGAGGAAGCGGAACGGCACGCTGCGCCACCACTCGAGGCGGACGGTCCACAGCCCGATCAGCAGCGGGGGTGCGAGCGGAAGCAGCTCACGCGCCGCGCTTCGCGGGCGCAGCAGCGCGTCGTCGAGGAAGGACAGGCTGCCGACGCTGGGCACGAGCGTCGCGCCCCGCGACGCGAGGAGCCAGCCGCCGAGCAGCGCGCTGGCCGCGCCGAGCGCCGTCGTGCCGACGACGACGCCCGCGCTCCGCAGGTTGAGACCCTGGTGGAGGCGCAGCCAGGCGAGCGCCATGATCGGCAGCCACGCCGCATCGACGCCGCCGACCGCGATCGCGACGCCGCTCGCGATCCCCGCGAACACGGCCGCAATGCGGGCCTCGGGCATGCCGCGGATGGCGAGCAGCGACGACAGCATGGCGAGCAGGAAGAACGGCTCGACGCCGAGCTCCGTGCCGAGCAGGCGACGACCGGTCGGCAGCGCGAGCAGCAGGACCGCCCCGAGGAGGCCGAC
>JBFMAS010000568.1:0-2133 GCA_040755575.1 Thermodesulfobacteriota bacterium | reverse complement strand
TTCTTCGGCTTGAGCTCGCTCGTCGTCCTGGCGCCGCCGCGGGCCGGCGCGCTCTTCCGTGCGGAAGCCGCGCTCTTGGTGCTCCTCTTGGCGCCGGTCGACTTGCTGCTTGACGTCTTCTTCTTGCTCGCTCCGCGTGGAGCCATAGTCATCCTCTCCGGCGCTGGTCCATTCGTGTTGCGCCCGCGTGCCGAGCGATATCATGTAGAGTTTCATGTGGAAACGGCGCTGGGGCCGCGCGACGGGCGCCTCTCTGCTCGCGCTCGGCGTCGTCGCGCTCGGCGCCAGCCGCGCGAGCGCGCGTCCGGTGAGGTTCCCGATCACGGTCGACGAGCGCTTCCTCACCAGCGAGCTGCTGCTCGCGGCATACACCGATCCCGGCCGGACGGCCCGCGTGTTCGACGACGGGACGGGGTGCAACTCGCTCGTGCTGTTCGACCCGAGCGTGCGCGCGGAAGAGGGCCGGCTTCGCGTCCGGAGCTCGGGCGAGGCGCGCCTCGGCGTCGCGGCGGGCGAGCGCTGCCTGCTGCCGCTCACCTGGAGCGGGTTGATCGAGCTCGTCGAGGAGCCGCGTCTCGACCCGGGAGCGCCGATGGTGCGCTTCGTGGTCGTCGACTCGCGGCTGCTCGATGCGGACGGCGATGAGGCGGCCGTGTCGTCGACGCTCTGGGGCTGGGTCAAGGAGTACGTCCACCCGCGACTCGAGACCCGCATCGACCTGCAGGGGCCCGTCGACGAGCTGCGCTCGCTGCTGCCGGCGTTCGGCCTCTCGACGCGCGGGGACACGCTCGATCGGGCGCTCGCCTCGCTGGCGCTCGACGCGGTCGACGTGCGTCCCGGCGCGGTCGAGGTGCAGGTCCGCATCGACGTCCCGGAGCCGCCGCGCCCGACCGAGGTCGCGCTCGCGCCGCTCGCGAGCGTCACCGGCGCGGCGCCGACCCCGTCCGCCGAAGCGCCCGCCCCGTCGCGCGAGGCGGCAGCCGGCGCCGAGCCAGGAGCCTCGCCCAAGCCGGCTTCAACACCGGAGGCCGCGGCGTCGCCCGAGGCGGCGCCGTCCCCCGCGCCCTCGCCCGCGCCCGAGCCGCCGCTCAGCGAGGAGGAGCTGCTGCGCTGGCAGACCGCGCTGCAGCAGTGGGACGCGTTCCTCACCTTCGTCGTCAAGGTGACCGGTCGCGACGCCAAGGTCGTCGAGCTGCGCAAGGCGCTGCTCGAGATCCTGCTCGACGAGCGCTACGCGCTGCTCGACGCGCTCGCCAGCCCCGCCGCGGCGAAGCAGGATCCGGTGCGGCCGCTGTTCCTGCGTACCTGGACGCGGCTCGCACCCGTGCTGCGCCAGGTGAGCGACCGCCTGCCGGCCGACGAGGCGCTGCGCTATCTGGCGTTCGTCTCGGCGGGCGACGCGCTGCAGGCGCTCGACCAGCTCGGGCCCGAGTACGGCATCGAGATCTCCGCCGACGGCCTGCGCCGCCTCGCGCGTCTCGTCGCGCCGACCTCGGTCGAGGACCCGCTGCTCTACGGCACCGAGGTCGATCCGCAGCTGCGCGAGCTGTTCGGCTTCGGTCCGCCGATCGCGCCGCCGGAGGAGAACCCGGAGGTCGAGCCGACGAGCTGGTGGCTCGGCTCGACCGCGTGGGCCGCCGAGCCGCCGGATCGCGAGCTGCTGCGCCGCCTGAACTCGTGGGCGCCGACCCGGAAGGACATCGAGGAGTACGTGCCGCTCGCTCACCGGCTGCTGCAGAGCGTGACCGAAGGGCTGCTCGCGAGCCATCCCGTCCCGCGCGAGCACCAACCCGTGCTCCGCGCGCTCGTGCCGGCGACGGCGTGGAAGGAGAGCTGCTGGCGCCAGTTCGTCAAGCGCGGCGGCAAGCTCGTGCCGCTCACCTCGCCGGTCGGCTCGATCGGCATCATGCAGGTGAACGTGAGCGTGTGGCGCGGCTTCTACGACCTGCAGGGTCTGCGGCGCGACATCGGCTACAACGCACGTGCCGGCGGCGAGATCCTGACGCGCTACTTCCTCGACTACGCGCTCGCCCGCGGCGAGCACGAGAAGGGCGGCGGTCCGGACGCGCTCGCCCGCGCGACCTACGCCGCGTACAACGGCGGCCCGAGCCAGCTCACGCGCTACCGCGAGGC
>JBFMAS010000567.1:0-5869 GCA_040755575.1 Thermodesulfobacteriota bacterium | reverse complement strand
CGATGGCCGGCGCGCGCGGGCTCGCGGCCGTGCTCGACGGCACCGCACGGCTGTGGGTGCAGGACGACACCCCCGACGCCGAGGCGCGCTACCGCGTTCGCTTCTGGTTCGATCCGAACGACTTCACGGCGGGCAGCGGGACGAAGAAGGTGCAGATCCTGCAGGCCTTCAGCCAGGACCCCAAGCTGAAGAAGATGGTCGCGCTGTTCGTCCGCGGCTCGGCAAGCGGCTACGAGGTGATGGCGAAGGTCCGTGAGGACGGCGCCGGCATGAGGACGACGGGCTGGAAGCAGATGAGCAACGCGCCGCACGCGATCGAGATCGACTGGACGAAGGCCAGCGCACCGGGGGCCGGCGACGGGCATCTGCAGCTCTGGCTCGACGGCACGTCGGTCGCGCTGCTGAGCAACCTCGACAACGCGTCTCGCTTCCTCGACATGGTCCGGCTCGGCGTGCCGGCCGTGCGGCCGTCGACGTCGGGGACGGTCTACTTCGATCGCTTCGTGTCGCGGCGCGCGTCGTACATCGGGCCGTGAGACGCCTCACTCGCCCACGACCTTGACCAGCACGCGCTTCTTCCGGCGGCCATCGAACTCGCCGTAGAAGATCTGCTCCCAGGGTCCGAGGTCGAGGGCGCCGTCGGTGATCGCGACCACCACCTCGCGGCCCATCACCTGGCGCTTCAGGTGCGCATCGGCATTGTCCTCGCCGGTGTCGTTGTGGCGGTACTGCGAGGTCGGCGCGTGCGGCGCGAGCTGCTCGAGCCACTTCTCGTAGTCCTGGTGCAGCCCCGGCTCGTCGTCGTTGATGAACACCGACGCCGTGATGTGCATCGCGTTGACCAGCACGAGCCCGTCACGCACACCGCTCGCGCGCACTTCCGCCTCGACCTGCTTCGTGACATTCACGAAGCCGCGCCGCGAGGGGATGTTGAACCAGAGCTCCTTGCGATGGCTCCTCACCGGGCTCCCTCGTCGCCGTCGAGCGGGTAGACCGCCTCCGAGCGGTGCACCGCGCGCTTCGCCGACAGCCGGCTCGAGTAGAGGTGGAACTCGTCGACGCGGAACGGGTCCGAGCGGTAGAGGCCGTTCATCGCGATGAAGCTGCCGACCGCGCGCTCCGGCGTGCCCTTGAGACGCGCCAGCGTGACGTGCGGCGAGAACTTGCGGCGCTCGGGCTCGATGCCCGCGCGCACCAGCGCGCTCTCGATTTTGTCGTGCAGCGCCTTGAGCTCCACGCTGCGCTCGAGCCCCGCCCACAGCACGCGCGGCTCGCCGCGCGGCGGGAAGTGGCCGACGCCGCGCAGCGCGAGCTCGAACGGCGCGAGCTCGACGTCGCCGAGCGCGTCCATCACGTCGCGGAACACGACGCCGTCCACCTCGCCGATGAAGCGCACGGTGAGGTGCATCTCGTCGGGCTCGAGCCAGCGGGCGCCGGGCACGTCGCAGCACATGCGCGCGAGCGACTGCTTGAGCTCGTCCGGGAGCTCGACGCTGACGAACAGCCGGTACACGCCCCGTCCGCTCCCCCGCGTCGCTCAGCGCGCGTCCGGCGCGCCCGGCTCCGTGCCGACGCCGTCGAGCGACTCGAGGAAGCCGCACAGGATGCGGTAGGTGAGACCCCAGACCGTCTTGCCGCGGTAGAGGAACGCCGGGAAGTCGGCTTCGAAGCCGTCGCGCGAGAGATGCGTCGAGCCCTTGTAGCGCTCGTCGCGGAACACGCGCAGCGGCACCCACAAGGCGTCGGCGACCTCGCTCGTGTCGGGCGTGGGCGCGCGCGTAGCGTCGAGGAAGAACAGGAACGGCGTGATCACCATGTCGAGGTTGCGGCCCCGCGCCTGCGCCTGGATCTCGTCGAGCGGCGCGATCAGGCGGCCGTCCCGCACCAGGTCGAGGCCGACCTCCTCGCGGGTCTCGCGGATCGCCGTGCGCTCGAGCGTCGCGTCGGTCGCGTCGTGGCGGCCGCCGGGAAACGCCATGTGACCCGACCAGGGATCGAGCGGATGCTGGGCGCGCTCGATCATCAGCGTCCACAGCTCGCCGTCGGACGGCGCGAGCACCATGGCGACCGCGGCGCGCATCACGGGCTCGAGTCGCACGACGCGCGGCGCGCGGCTGCGCATCCGCTCCTCGATCAGGGGCAGGTCGCGCGGCGACATCAGCGCTCGCCCGGCTCCCATTCGAACGGCAGGCTGTGCTTCTTCGCGTCGTTGCACGCCTTGCACGCGGGGACGACGTTGCCGCGCGTCGAGCGCCCGCCGCGGATGATCGGCACCAGGTGGTCCATGGTCAGCGCGCGGGCCCCGACCTGCGCGCCGCAGTAGTGGCAGGTGCCGGACGCGCGGCGCCGCTTCCACCACTGGCTGTCCCGCAGCTCGCGCGCCCGCGCACGCTCGCGCCGCACGTGCGCCTCGTCGACCTCCACCAGGAACGGGGCTCGCTGGCTCTCCGCCACGGGAAGGATCTTCGCACGCTCAGGCCGCTTCGACCACCACGGGCAGGACGACGAAGAGCTGGATCGCGTCGAACACGGCGTGCGCCACCATGCACGGCACGACGTCGCCGCGCTCGCGGAACACGCGGCCGAGGACCAGCGAGACGGCGAACACGCCGACCAGCATGAGCGGCAGCCCGTAGCTCGCGTGGCTCGCGGTGAAGAGCACGGTGGACAGCAGCAAGCCCGTCCGCGCCTGCAGGAAGGAGCGGAAGAACAGCTCCTCGAAGACCCCCGCCGAGACGACCAGCGCGAGGCGCTGCGGCGCCGACAGGCCGACGATCGTCCGCACGACGCCGGGGATCTCGGCATCGTCACCGACCGCCGAGCCGCCCAGCAGGCCGACCAGCGTGCCCGTGACGGCCATGGCGAGCATGGTCACCGCCCAGCCGGCGAAGCCGGCGGCGACGCCGTAGCGGATCGCGCGCAGCGGGCGCTCCGTGCGGACGTGCAGGAAGCGCAGCAGCGGCCGGCGGCCGGCGAGCAGCCACCAGAGGACGAGGAAGCCGAGCAGCAGCGCGTGGCCGAGGAAGAGCGACGGGAAGTCGACGTGCGCGAGCCGCTCCGCCGGCACCGGCTTGCCGAAGCGCGTCCCGGGCAGGACGACGGTGAGCGCGAGCGTGAGCGTCAGGGCGGCGTAGGCGAGCAGCCGCCGCGCCGGGCTCGGGAACTCCTCGACGACCAGGCGCGGCCACGTGGTGCGCGCCGTCAAGCCGATGGTCGCGACCGCCGATACGATGAGGGCGCCGAGCAAGCTCATTGGCGCGCACGGGGCCGATCAGGCATAAGGCTGTCGCGCATGTCCACGATAACACGCAATTCCGACTCCGGCGGCAAGCTCGGCCTGGTCCTTTCCGGCGGCGGTGCGCGGGGCCCACTGCAGGTCGGGGTCTACGAGCGCCTCCTGCGCGACACCCGCTTCGCCGACGGCCCGCAGGTCCTGAGCGGTACCTCGGCGGGCGCGCTCAACGCCGCGATGATCTCGGCCGGCTTCACGCCCGGCGAGATGATGGATTTCTGGTACGGCGTCGCCGACGACCCGCCGGTGGTCGCGAGCGCGCGCTTCTTCCGCACCTTCTTCCAGACGCTGCTCAAGATCACGGCGCGCGAGGTCCTGACCGCGCCGCGCCGGCTGCCGCGCGACGCGATCCGCTTCGTGCAGCGCGCGCGGCACTACTGGCCCCCGCAGCTCGGCTCGCTCAGCGCGCTGCTCACCGACTACTTCCTGACCAGCCGCTTCGACCTCGTGAGCGAGCTGCTCGAGGGCATCGAGGAGCCCTTCGTCGTCGACACCGGCCGCCTGCGCGACCGCCTGGTGAAGCTCTTCGGCGGCACGCGCGTGCCGAGCAAGCGCCGCCTCGCGATCAACGCGGTCGACATCCACACCGGCCGCGTGGTCCGCTACGTCACCGGCCCGGTGCCCGCCGTCCCGGCCTCCGAATACGTCGTCGTGCCGGCGATCAGCGTCGACATGCTGGTCGCGAGCGCGAGCATCCCGCTGCTGTTCAGCCCGGTGCCGATCGGCACGCGGCTCCTGTGGGACGGCGGGCTGCTGGTCAACACGCCGCTCGCGCCGGCGGTCGCGCTCGGCGCAGAGCAGATCGTCACCGTGCTGGTCACCGAGCAGCACCGCACCGGCAACCTGCGCCGCTTCGGCCGCGCCGTCGAGCGCACCGCCGACTCGTTCCTCGAGAACGCGTACAACGTCGACCGCATGCTGCTGCTCGAGCGCAACCGGCTCGCGCGCATGGACGGCAGCCCCTACCGCGAGGTCAAGCTCTACGAGGCGCTGCGCCCGGCGCACGACCGCGCGGTTTGCAGCGCGGGCTCGTATCTCAACTTCCAGCGCACGACGATGGCGGCGATGTACCGTGCCGGGCAACGCGCGGCGACCGACTGGCTCGCGCAGGGGCCGCCGATCGATCGCCTCGACGCGCGCCAGGACGTGACGCGCACGGCGCGCTCCGCCGGCTGACCGGGCGCGACGCCGAGGGCCACGCCCGGTCGCGCGTCGTCTCGCACTCCGTCGCTTCACGCGACGGGCAGCGCTGCGTCCGCTCCCTGCTCGAGCAGCGCGCGCAGCGCGCGCCGCGCCCGGTGCAGCCGCGTCTTCACCGCGTTCCGGCTGATGCCGAGGCGCGCCGCCGTCGCCTCCGTGTCGAGCTCCTGGATGTCGCGCAGCTCGAGCACCGTCCGGTAGTCGCGCGGCAGGTGCGCCATCGTCGCGCGCACGACCGAGCGCGTCTCGCGCTGCGCGAGGAGGTCCTCCGGCGAGCGCGCCCAGCGCGCCACGACGCCGCGCGCCGCGTCGCCGCCCTGCCCGGCCGCGTCCTCGAACGGGTCCTCGCGGCGGCGGCGCCGCTGGCGAAGCCGGGTCAGCGCCGCGTTGATCACGATGCGGTGCAGCCAGGTCGAGACCTGCGCCCGGCCCTCGAAGGTCGCGGCGGCACGCAGGGCCTGCAGGCAGGCGTCCTGGATCACGTCCTGGGCGTCGTCCTCATCGCGCACCATGCGGCGTGCGAGCGGCTCGAGCCGCCGTCCGAGCTCGCACACGAGGCGGTCGCGGGACTGGGCGCGGCGGGGCTCGGCGGCGTCGAGCCGGAGGTCGATCGCAGCGGCGTGCGTCGTTGCAGCATACGTCATGGCCGCAGATACGACCGGGCACGGCGCCGGTTACGCCGCCGCGGTTGACTCGCCGCCTGGGCTCGGCATCCTCGCCGGGATGGCCTCCGACCGCGTAACCCGCGCACCCGGACGACGTAGTGCGTGAGGAGGGATCTCGCGGCGAGCGCAGCCGACGTCGCGCGACGCTGATGCAGCGCGCACAGGACGGGGACGGCGATGCCTACCGCGAGCTTCTCGACGACATCGGACCGGAGCTCATGCGCTTCCTCACCCGCCGCATGTCCGACGCAACCGCGGCGGAGGACGCCTACCAGGACACCCTGCTGGCGCTGCACCGCGCGCGGCACACCTGGCTGCCCGCGCGCCCGCTCGAGCCGTGGCTGTACGCGATCGCGCGCAACGTGGTGATCGACCATGCCCGCCGCCGCAGGCGGGCCCGCTGGGAGGTCGCCACGGACGCCCTGCCGGAGGTCGCGAGCCCGCCCGGGGACGAGGCGCTCCCCGAGCTGCAGCGCGCCCTCGACGGCTTGCCGCCCGCGCAGCGCGAGGCGCTCGAGATGCTGCAGCTCGAGGGCCTGTCCGTCGAGGCGGCGTCGAAGCGGGCGGGCGTCACGCGCGGCGCGCTGAAGGTCCGCGCCCACCGCGCCTACAAGGCGCTGAGGAGCCTGCTGCGTGGCTGAGCGCGAGCTACCGCCCGTGCACCGCGCGCTGGTCGACCGGCTGGCGGCGGACCTGCGCCCGGTGCGCCGGC
>JBFMAS010000566.1:0-9525 GCA_040755575.1 Thermodesulfobacteriota bacterium | reverse complement strand
CGCCGGTGCTCGGCGGCGTCAGGCCGTCAGGCGCGGAGGCGCGCCCGCTCGGTGTCGGTCGGTGTGCTCGCGGCTGCGCCGGTCTCGCGCAGGAAGAGCTCGTGCACGCGCTCGCCGAGCTCCTCGACGGTGAGGTCAGCGAAGCTCTCGTACGGCAGCTCGGGCAGCACCCGGATGCCGATCTGGTGGCGCCCGCGCAGCACGATGCCGTGCTTCGGCAGCGCGTCGGCGGTGCCCGAGATGACGATCGGCAGGATCGGCACGCGCGCGTCGAGGGCCAGGCGGAAAGCGCCGGGCTTGAAGGCGCGCAGCCGGCCGTCGGGCGAGCGCGTCCCCTCCGGGAAGATCATCAACGAGCTGCCCTCGGCGAGCGTCCGGCGGCACGCGTCCATCATCTCGCGAATGCTGTCCTTGTCGCCTCGGCGAAGCGCGACGTAGCGGTTGAGGCGCATGTTCCAGCCGATCACCGGGATGCGGAACATCTCGACCTTCGACACCCACTTGAAGTGCCGCTGCAGCCGGAACAGCACGAGGATGTCGAGGAACGAGAGGTGGTTCGCGACCATGACGTAGGTCGCGCCGGGGCGCACGTTCTCGCGCCCGAGGACGTGCACGCGCCAGGCCGGGTTGAGCCAGGAGTAGAGCGACGCCCAGAAGCAGGTGAAGCGGTGCAGCAGCCGCAGCCGCCGGTCGAAGGGAGCGGTGACGAGCCAGATCAGGAGCGCGACCGGGAAGAGGACGATCGAGGACAGCGCGATCCCGAGCCAGAAGAGCGGCGAAAGAACCGTGGTGAGCACCCACGACGGTTACCAGTTGCCCCCCGGCACGGCCATCGGCTCGATGTTCGGCGCGGCCTCCAGCCGAGCGCCCGCCACCTTTTCACGTGCGGGCCTCGGGAACGGACGCGGGTCGAGGCCCCTTGTCGGTCGAGGCGTGCCGGCCTAGTCTCCTCGCCGTGCTTCGCACGCTGCTCTCCGCGACCGTGTTCCCGCTCGTGCTGGTCGTCGCGGTCGGCGGCGCCGCGCTTGCGCTCGGCAGCGGCGTGCCGGCAGCCGCCGTGCTCGGCGTCGCGTCGCTCGGGAGCATCGCGCTGGTCGCGTGGCTCGAGCGCGTGCACCCGTACCGGGCGGAGTGGAACCGCTCGCGCGGAGACCTCGCGACGGACGCGGCGTACCTGCCGACGAGCGTCGGCCTCAACGCGGCGATCGAGCCGTTCGCGACGACGGCGGGCGTCGTGATCGGCGCCTGGCTCGCGCAGCAGGTCGGCGGAGCGCTGTGGCCGTCGACGTGGCCGCTCCTCTGGCAGCTCGCGCTCGCCTGCGTGGTCGCGGAGGCGTTCGACTACTGGGCGCACCGCGTGCTGCACGAGAGCGCGCTCCTGTGGCGCATCCACGCGACGCACCAGAGCGCGCCGCGCCTGTACTGGCTGAACGCGACGCGCGCGCACCCGCTCGAGGTGCTGCTCCGCGGCGCCGTCGGCTTCGTGCCGCTCGCGGTGCTCGGCGCGGGCGAGTCGGTGCTCGCGCTGTTCGGCGTCGTCACGATCGTCGTCGGGCTCTTCCAGCACGCGAACGTCGACGTGACGCTGGGCCCCCTGTCGTACGTCTTCAGCATCGGCGAGCTGCACCGCTGGCACCACTCGCCGCGGGCCGCCGAGGCGAACCACAACTACGGCAACAACTTCATGCTCTGGGACGTCGTGTTCGGCACGCGCTACCTGCCGGCGGAGCGCCGCCCGCCGGCGGAGATCGGCATCGAGGGGCTCGGCGCGTTCCCGACGCGCTACCTGGCGCAGATCGTCTCGCCCCTGCGCTGGCGCTCCATCGTCGCGGCGAGCGGGAGGTGAGACGTGCGCCGGTCGGGCCCGCGCCGTAGCAGCGGCCCTCAGGCCAGGGCGGCGCCGCGCACCGGCAGCCAGGGACGGCTCGCCAGGATGTCGCGGCCGCCCCACAGGTCCTCGCAGCCGCCGCGCGCGTAGTGCGCGGAGATCGCGCGGCGGAAGCCCGACGTGCGGTTCTGCCCCGAGCCGTGCAGCAGCAGCGAGTGGAACAGCAGCGTGTCGCCGGGCTCCATCTCGACGTGCACGCGCTCGACCGACGCGTCGACGCCGTTCGCGCCGAGGAAGCCGAAGTTGACGTACTGCCAATCGGGCACCTCGTGCGGCAGCAGCTCGCCGCGGTGGCTGCCCGGCAGGACGGCGAGGCAGCCGTTCTCGCGCGTCACCGGCTCGAGCGCGGTCCACGAGCCGACCACCGCGTCGCCGGGGCGGAAGCCGAAGTAGAGCAGGTCCTGGTGCAGCGGATGGCGGCCGTCGACGCCCGGGGGCTTGGTGATCACCATGCTGTTGACGAACAGCAGCTCCGGCCCGAGCAGGGACTCGACGCAGTCGAGCAGCGCCGGATGGCGCGCGTACGCCATGAACACGGGGTCGTTCTCGTAGAAGTTGATCTTGCAGATGGCGTGCTCCCGCGTCGGCGGGGCGAACGCCTTCTTCGCCACCATGACGTCGCGCACGAGCTGCATCGCCGGCGGCGGCGCGACCTCGCCCGCGGCGAGCTCGCGCGTGCGACGCAGCCACGGCTCGACGTCGGCTTCGGCGAACAGGCCCCGCACGCAGACGTAGCCGTCGCGCCAGTAGGCGGCGGCCTGCTCCTCGGTGAGTCCTCGCGACATGACGCAGTGAGCGTCCGAGGTTAGGCGGCATGGCGCCGCCAGTAAAGCGGCCCGGCGTTGCCTACCGGCGCAGGCCCGCCGCGGACGCGCCGCCGTCGTCCGCGATCGCGGCAGCGACGATCTCGGCGAGCAGGCGGTTGCCGCGGGCGTCGAGGTGCCAGTCGCGCGCGAAGAACACGTCGCGGCCCGCGACGCCGCGCGCGCGCATCTCGGCGCCGACGTCGACCCGGCGGACGCCGGCCCCGTCCAGCCTGTCGACGAGGTCGCCGTAGATCGCGCGGTCGCCGCCGACCAGGTCCTGCTTGCACGGCATGACGACGGCGAGCACCGCGAAGCCGCCGTCGCGCCCGCGACGCGTCAGGTCCTCGAGCTGGACGGCGATCTTGGCACGCAGCCACGCGCCGAGCTCCGGCTCGTCCCGGTACGGCAAGCGGCCGAACGGGTCGGCGCGCTCGAGCGTCCCGAGCAGCGCCTGCACGCTCCTGAGCTTGCGAAGCGGGCGAGGCAGCGCGCCGAGCACGCGGCCCTGCAGCAGCACCCAGCTGCTCCAGGTCGGGAGCTCGACCAGCCGGCCGCCGTCGAGGTCGTACAGCGACATGTCCGCGTCGTAGCCGACGTCGGAGCAGTGGATGCCGAACAGCACCACGTCCGGGGCGAGCGCGAGCCAGCGCTCGACGATGCCGCGGTACGTCTGGTCGCTGCCGTAGCCCGGCTGGCCGGCGTTGAGCACGGTCGCGGCGAGCCCGCGGGCGCGCAGCAGCGTCTGCAGCACGGCCGGGTAGGCGTCGGCGTCCGACATCCCGTGCCCGTAGGTGAAGGAGTCTCCCGCGGCGAGGATCGTCGGCGCGCCGGGCGGGTGCGGGGCGGGCTCCTCGCCGCGCAGGCCGAGCGAGTTGACGTGCGTCGTCTCGGTGAACTCTTCGGTGCTCCACGTGCCGCTCGCGCCCGGGACGAAGGTCCACAGGAGGCGCGCGTCGAGCCGGCAGCACGAGCGGGAGCGGACGGCGAAGTGCAGGCCGGCGCTCGGGTCGGCGACGAGCGCACGGACGCCCGTCTCGAGCAGCGCGAGCGACGCGAGCGTCGCAGCCAGCAGCACGGCGAGCGCGCGTCCCATGGTCGCAGCCGCCCTACCAGCTCGCCGCGCGGGGCACGAGCCGGCGCCCGGCCGGCGGAGCAGGACCGCGCGCCGCCGCCGTCGGCGTGCGCGGCGAGGGCGCGCGTCCGCCGGAGCGGTGCTGGCGGCGGTCGGCAATGCTCCGGCCACCTTCAGCCGGTGCTCGAGACGCTCGAGTGGCTGCACCGCGCGACCGACGTCTGGCTCGAGGTGACGACGCTGCTCATCCCGGGCCACAACGACTGCGACGCCGAGATCGACCGTCTCGCCGCGTGGTACCTGGACCGCCTCGGCCCGGACGTGCCGCTGCACTTCACCGCCTTCCACCCGGACTTCCGGATGCACGACGTGCCGCGCACGCCGGCCGCGACGCTGGTTCGGGCGCGCGAGCGGGCGCGTGCCGCCGGCGTGCGCCACGTCTACACCGGCAACGTCTCGGACGTCGCCGGCCAGTCGACGTACTGCGCCGGCTGCGGCGCGCTCGCGATCGAGCGCGACGGCTACTCGCTCGGCCGCTGGGGCCTCGACGCACGCGGCTGCTGCGCTGCGTGCGGCGCGCCGCTCACCGGCCGCTTCGACCCGGTGCCCGGCACGTGGGGCGCGCGGCGCGCCATGGTGCGGCTCGCCGCCTCCGGCTGAAGCGATGGCGATCTGCTGCGCCGCATTGATGTGCCACGCGCCGATCGTCGTGCCCGAGGTCGGCGGGTCCGAGGCGGGCGCTTGCGTGCGCACGACCGGCGCGATGGCGGCGCTCGCCGATCGGGTGGTCGCGCACGAGCCCGATTGCCTCGTGCTCGTGAGCCCGCATGCGCCGCGCGAGCGCGCGCGCTTCGGGCTCGTCGGCGACGACGGGATCCACGGCAGCTTCGCGCGCTTCGGGCGGCGCGACGCCGCGCTCGGGCTGCCGGGCGCACCGGCCGCCGCGCGCGCCGCCGCGCGGCACGCGGCAAGCCGCGGCCTGGGCTGCGTGACACGAGCCGGCGGCGATCTCGACCACGGCAGCATGGTGCCGCTCTGGTTCCTCGCCGCGGCCGGCTGGCGCGGCGCGACTCTGGTCGTCGCGCTGCCGGGCGAGGAGGACCAGGCGGGGAGCGTGGAGGCGGCGATGGGCGAGGCGCTGCGCGACGCCGCGGGCGAGCTCGGCGAGCGCTGGGCCGTGGTCGCGTCGGGCGACATGAGCCACCGTCTCGCGCCGCACGCGCCCGCGGGGTTCCACCCGCGTGCTCGCGAGTTCGATCGCGCCTTCGTCGCGGCGGTCGAGGCCGGCGACTACCGCGCCGCCTGCCGGCCGGATCCGCTGCTGCGCCGCCTCGCCGCCGAGGACGTCGTCGCCTCGACGCGGGTCGCGTCGGCGGCGGCGGGCTTCGCGCGCGATCTCGGCGCGGTGCTGTCCTACGAGGCGCCGTTCGGCGTCGGCTACCTCGCGGCGTTGCTCTACGGCGACGGCGGCGGCGCGCTCAGCGCACGGTGACGACGACGCGGCGGCGCCGCGGGCCGTCGAGCTCGACCAGCATGATCGCCTGCCAGCGTCCGAGCAGCAGCTCGCCCCGGCGCACCGGCACGGTCTCGCCCGGACCAAGGATCGCCGACTTGATGTGCGCCGCGGCGTTGCCGTCGATCCGGTCGTGGCGCCAGACGCCTTCCGGCACGAGCTTGCCGAGCGCGTCGAGCAGGTCGAGGCAGACGTTCGGGTCGTCGTTCTCGTTGATCACGATCGCCGCCGTGGCGTGCGGCACGTAGACGGCGCACAGACCCTCGTCGATCCCCGCCTCGGCGACGATCGCCGCGACCCGCCGCGTCAGGTCGACGACCTGCACCCGCTCGTGCGTTTGGACCTCGAGCTCGCGTTGCATGCCACGAGGATAGCAGCACGCCGCGCGAGAACGTTTGTCGAGCCGCCCCGCGGTGTGCGAGGACTGGAGGTCGAGACGGGCGCCGCGACGGCGGCGTCCCTGCGTCGCATGAGCGACGTCGAGGAGGAGAGCGTTGACGGTCTTGTCGGGTGACGTGCCCTTCCGGGTCCTGCCGCAGCTCAACGACCACAACCGCGACTTCTGGACCGGGGGCGCTCGTGGCGAGCTGCGGCTGTGGCGCTGCGGCGATTGCGGCTTCTGGATCCACCCGTGGCAGCCGATCTGCCCGCAGTGCCGGTCGAAGAAGCTCGTGACGGAGGCGGCGTCCGGCCGCGCGACGCTCGCCACCTACACGATCAACCACCAGCGCTGGATGCCCGGGCCCGAGCTGCCGTACGTCGTCGCAATCGTCGAGATCGCGGAGCAGCCGTCGCTGCGCTTGACGACCAACCTGGTCAACTGCCCGCACGACCGGATCCGGATCGGCATGCCCCTGCACGTGGTCTTCGAGCACCACCCGGACGCCGACGGCGACGTCTACGTCCCGCTCTTCGAGCCGGAGGCCGCCTGATGGGAGCCGCGGAGCGAACGACCTGCATCAGCGGCGTCGGGCAGTCGGACGTCGGCCGGCGGCTCGGCCGCGACCCGCTCGAGCTCACCCTCGACGCCTGCCTCGCCGCGATCGCGGACGCCGGCCTCGAGCTGCGCGACGTCGACGGCCTCTCGACCTACCCCGGAGCGCTGACGACGCCGCCGGGCTTCTCGGGCGCGGGCGCGTACGAGGTGATCGACGCGCTGCGCTTGAGCGTCGGCTGGTACGACAGCGGCCTCGAGACCTCGGGTCAGCTCGGCTCGGTGATCAAGGCCGTGCTCGCCGTGTCGGCGGGCCTGTGCAACCACGTGCTCTGCTTCCGCTCGGTGTGGGAGGGCAGCGCGCAGGGCGCACAGGGCCGCGCCGCGGTGATGCCGGGCGGCGGTGGCGGCGGCGCGTTCAAGGCGCACGGCTTCCTGCAGTGGACGCTGCCGTTCTCCGCGCCGTCGGCCGCGGTGTGGATCGCCATGTTCGCCCAGGCGCACTTCCAGCGCTACGGCACGACCAAGGAGCAGATGGCGTGGATCGCGCTCAACGGCCGGCGCAACGCGCAGGTCAATCCAAAGGCGATCTACCGCGACCCGATGACGCTCGAGGACTACATGGCGTCGCGCGTCGTCACGACGCCGTTCTCGCTCTACGACTGCGACGTGCCGTGCGACGGCGCGACCGCGGTGATCGTCTCGCGTCTCGATCGCGCGCGCGACCTGCGCCGCCCGCCGCTGCGCATCGAGTCGATGGGCGCCGCGCTGCGCGGGCGCCCGTCGTGGGACCAGTACGAGGACCTGACGACGATGCCGAACCGCGACGCGGCGGCGCAGATGTGGTCGCGCACGGACCTCAAGCCGTCGGACGTGCAGACGGTGCAGCTCTACGACGGCTTCTCGTTCCTGACGATGTCGTGGCTCGAGGCGCTCGGCTTCTGCGGCGTCGGCGAGAGCGGCCCGTTCATCGAGGGCGGGACGCGCATCGCGCGCGACGGCGAGCTGCCGCTCAACACGCACGGCGGCCAGCTCTCGGCGGGCCGCCTGCACGGCTACGGCTTCCTGCACGAGGCCGCGGTGCAGATGTGGGGCGACGCGGGCGAGCGCCAGATCGCGCGCCCGCCCGAGGTCGGCGTGGTGGCGGCGGGCGGCGGCCAGACCTGCGGCTGCCTGCTGCTGGTGCGCGACTGACCGCCGCGCGCGGCGCGCCGGCGCGACGCCGTCACGGCGCGAGCAGCACCGCGCGCACCGAGGTCGCGGATCCTTCCGCGCGCGTGAACCCGACCAGAGCCCGTCCGGAGGTCGCGGCGACCGCGACGGCGGCGTTCGCGTCGGCGCTCGCGACGTCGAGCGGCGCCGGATCGACGATCGTGCCGTCGGGTGCGACGCGGACCAGGCGGATCGCGCTCACACCCGGGCCGGTCGCCTCCCGCCAAGCGACGATCGCGCGCGTCCCGTCGCCCGCCGCGGCGAGGTCGCCGATTGCGCCGGCGGCGGTGGCGACGAGCAGCCCGCCGTCGGGGTCGAGCGGTCCCGCGGCCCGCGTGAAGCGGACGACGCGGATCTCGCCCCCGGTGAAGAAGGCGAGGAAGACGTCGCCGACGGCGGCCAGGGCCGGCGACACCGCGGACGTCCCGGAGGTCAGCGTGAGGATCGAGCGCGGTTCGGGCGCGATGAAGGACGCCTTCAGGCTGAAGATCGGCTCCGGCGGCACGGGCGGCACGGGCGGCACCATGGACGCGAACACGTTCCACCACACACCCGCGACGTCGCTCGCGCCGCGCGCGAGCGGTGCGCTGCCCCTGCTGAGGTTGCCGCCCTCGGGCGGGGGCGGCGGGGGCACCGCGAAGTCGGCTCCCACGCCGGCGATCCCCTCGGCGATCGGCTCGGGGCAGTAGAAGAAGAAGCGGTAGGTTCTGTGGATGCCGCTCGAGTCGAGCGTCGGCGCGAGCCCGAGCGGACCGCCGATCGACAGGCCGCAGGCGCCGAAGCGGAGGTGCGAGACGAGCAGGTCCACCGGCGCGACGAGGACACCGCTCGCGGGCACGCGGCATCCGGCGAGGTAGAGGTTGAAGCCCTCCTCGGTGGCGAACCAGCCGACGTAGAACGAGCTCTCGTTCGCCGTCGCCGCGGAGGTCGAGCCGGTGCTCACGGTGGTCCCCGGGATCGTGCCGCTGACGTGCACGGGCGCCGCGTCGCGCGGCACGGCGTCGAGGTCGAGGCGTCGCGCCACGGCGTGCGACTCCAGCGCGGCGTCGACGTCGGTCCACGCGACCAGGAAGGCCGACGTCGTGGCGGCGGCCACCTCGCTCGCGCCCGAGGTGCAGCCGAGCAGCGTGCTGCCCGCCTCGGCTGGGCAGGTGCCGCACTGCGCGTTGCACGTCGTGCCGTTCGGCGGGTCGCAGGTCTCTGCCGCCTCGATCACGCCGTTGCCGCAGCCGGGCGTGACGCCGCCATCCGGCAGCAGGCAGCTCTCCGCGACGTACGGTGACGGGCTCTCCCGGGCCGAGCCGCCCGGCGGCGCCGTGCACGCGCCGCCGCTGCGCAGCGCCACGGTCGTCCGCCCGCTCGCGAAGGTCCTGCAGCAGACGACCGTGCCCGGGCGCCCGCAGGTCGAGCGGCTCTCGAGCCGGCGCACGGTGACGGCGACACGCCGGCGAGAGCGCGCCCTCCTCGACGAGCGACGCGAGCGTCGTGCGCAGGCAGCCCTGCCATTCGGCGACCCGCGTCGCGTCCTCGCAGCTGCAGGCGGCGTGCACGGCCGCGCGCGCGTCGCCGACCGCGGCTGCGTCGGCGCCGGCGGCGTCGCACGCCGCCGCGGCGGCGCGGCCGGGCAGCGACGCGAGGGCGGTGCCGGCGAGCAGCACCGCGCAACGGAAGATCTGGCGAGCGGCTGGCATCACGACGCGACCCTCGCTGCGCTTCATCGCCGTGCGGCTGCCTGTCCCGACTCTAGGCCCGCGTCGAAAACGTCGTCGAGCAACGGGCGAGGCGGCTGCGTCACGCGACCGCCGCGGGGTCGACGCCGCCGAGCGCGCCGTCGAGATGCGAGCGCAACCAGAGCTCGAGCGCGAGCGCGATGCCGATCGGCACCGTGTGGTCGGCGACGCGCGCGTCGTGCTCCGCGAGCATCCGCTTCAGGCCATCGCGGCGGTACAGGCCGCGCGCCTCGGTCCGCTCGTCGAGCAGCACGTCGCGGACGAAAGCGCGCGAGGCCCCGCGCAGCTCGTACGCATAGTCGGAGAAGTTGTTGAGCCGCTGCGCGCCGTCGACGGTCGGCCGCCAGAGGAGTCGTCGCATGCGGCGCTC
>JBFMAS010000565.1:0-7059 GCA_040755575.1 Thermodesulfobacteriota bacterium | reverse complement strand
CGCAGGGCAGCCTACAACGCGACGCTGCCCGGGGGGTCGGGCGCACGGTCCGCCGCGCCGGCGCGGGCGCGGCGGACGCCCGAGCCGCCCGCCGAGCCCGTCGTCCTCGAACGGGCGCTGCGCGAGGCGCCGGGCTCGCTCGCCGAGGAGGTCGAGGACTGGACCGCCCGCTGGACGAGCGGCCTCGGGGTCAAAAAGAGCGGTCGGCGCCAGCCGCTGGTGATCGAGGTCCTGCTCTCGCCCTGGGAGGCCGTCCGCGGCGGCGAGCTGCCCATTCGGCTGCCGACCGTCGTGCGCTGCGAGGGCTGCGCCGGCACGGGCACGCTCTGGTCGTTCACCTGCTCGACGTGCGGCGGCGGCGGCGCGCTCCCGGGCGAGGCGGTGGTCTACGTCCCGATCCCGCCCGGCGTCGTCGACTCACTGGCGTACGACGTCGCGGTGGAGCCGCTCGGTCTCGACCTGCGGGTCCTGCTGCGTCGCGACCGCCGGGCCTGACGCGCGCGCGCCGCGCTCGCCGCGCGCCCGGGCCAGGTCCTCGAAGCAGCGGGCGACGAGCGTCGTCCAGCCCTGGAAGCTCGCCCCGAGCCCCCTGCCGTCCTCGCCGTGGAAGTACTCGTGGAAGCGCACCAGGTCGCGCCAGTGCGGGTCGCCGGCGAAGCGCGCGTCGCCGCCGTGCAGCGGCCGGCCGCGCTCGCCGTCGGCGACGAACAGGCTCGCCAGGCGACGCTCGAGCTCGCGGGCGACTTCGGCCAGCGTCATCATCGTCCCGGAGCCGGTCGGGCACTCGACCCGCAGGTCGTCGCCGTAGAAGTGCCCGTAGCGCTGCAGCGCCTCGACCAGCAGGTAGTTGAGCGGGAACCAGACCGGACCCCGCCAGTTCGAGTTGCCGCCGAACAGGCCGGTCGTGGACTCGCCGGGCACGTAGTCGACGCGGTACTCGGCGCCGCCCGCGTCCAGCACGAAGGGATGCGTGCCGTGCGCCCTGGACACCGAGCGGATCCCGTACGGCGACAGGAACTCGTTCTCGTCGAGCATCACGCGCAGCACCCGCTCGAGGCGCGTGCGCGACGGGATGGCGAGCAGCCAGTGCGCCCCGGACGCGTCCCGCTGTACGATGCTGGCCGCGAGCTCGGGACGGTTGTCGAGGAACCAGCGCATCCGGCGCGCGAAGTCGGGCAGCCGGTCGAGCGTCTCCTGCTCGAGGATCTCGCACGCCAGGAGCGGCACCAGACCGACCAGCGAGCGCACGCGCAGCGGCGTCACCCCTTCCCGCGACAGCAGCTGGTCGTAGTAGAAGCCGTCGCGCTCGCACCACAGGCCGGAGCCGCCGAGGCGATTCATCGCGTCGGCGATGGCGATGAAGTGCTCGAAGAACTTGGTCGCCATGTCCTCGCCCGCCGGATCCTCGCGTGCGAGCTCGAGCGCCATCGCGAGCATCGTGCCGCAGTAGAAGGCCATCCAGGCGGTGCCGTCCGCCTGCTGCAGCGAGCCGCCGGTCGGCAGCGGCTGCGAGCGGTCGAAGACGCCGATGTTGTCGAGGCCGAGGAACCCGCCGCCGAACAGGTTGCGGCCCTCGCTGTCCTTGCGATTGACCCACCAGGTGAAGTTGAGCAGCAGCTTCTGGAAGACGCGCGACAGGAAGACGCGATCGCGCCCGCCCGGGGCGGCGGAGTCCTGGTAGACGCGCCACGCGCTCCAGGCGTGTACCGGCGGGTTGACGTCGCCGAAGGCGAACTCGTACGCCGGCAGCTGCCCGTTCGGGTGCATGAACCACTCGCGCGTGAACAGCACGAGCTGCTCCTTGGCGAAGTGCGGGTCGATGCGCGCGAACGGGATCATGTGGAAGGCGAGGTCCCAGGCCGCGTACCAGGGGTACTCCCACGCGTCGGGCATCGAGACCACGTCGCAGTTGTTGAGGTGCTGCCAGTCGCGGTTGCGCCCGAGACGTCGCGACGCCGGGGGCGGCGGCTGCGCGGGGTCGCCGTCGAGCCACTCGCGGACGTCGTAGTGGAACAGCTGCTTCGACCAGAGCAGCGCCGCGTACGCCTGGCGCACGACGGCCCGCGGGTGGTCGTCGAGCTCGGACGGGACGCGCGCCGCGTAGAAGCGGTCGGCATCGTCGATCCGCTGGCGCAGCAGCGCATCGAACGCGGCGCCGAACGGCGCAGCCGGGGCCGGCTCGCGACGCAGCCGCAGCCGCACGACGCGGCTCTCGCCCGCCGCGAGCGTCATGCGGTGGAGCGCCGCCGCCTTGGTCCCGACGCCCGCCGGATTGACGGCGTCCTCGCGACCATGGACGACGTAGTCGTGGAACGCGTCCTTGACCCACGGGCTCGCGTTCGGCACGCCGAACAGCCGCGCGGCGTTGGTCTCGTTGTCGGTGAAAAGCCAGCGCTCGGCGCCCTCGGCCGACAGCCGGTAGCGCCCGAGCGACGGATGGCGCGCGACGATCGCGTCGCCCGCGCCGTCTGCGGCACGCTCGATCCGCGGGCGCTCGTCGCGGCTCCTGCCCCACGACCACGTGTTGCGGAACCACAGGGTCGGCAGGACGTGGAGGCTCGCCGGCTCGGGACCCCGGTTCGTCACCGTGATGCGGATCAGCACGTCCGTGGGCGACGCCTTCGCGTACTCCACGGTGACGTCGAAGTAGCGGTCGCCCTCGAAGACGCCCGTGTCGACCAGCTCGAGCTCGCCGTCGTTGCGGCTCCGCCGCCGCGTCTCCTCGACGAGCCGCGCGTACGGGAACGCGGCCTGCGGGTACTTGTAGAGCGCCTTCGCGTAGGAGTGCGTCGGCGTCGCGTCGAGGTAGAAGTAGCACTCCTTCACGTCCTCGCCGTGGTTCCCCTCGGGGCCCGTCAAGCCAAAGAGACGCTCCTTCAGGATCGGGTCGCGGCCGTTCCACAGCGCGACGGCGAAGCACATGAGGCCCTGCTCGTCGCACAGCCCGAGCAGGCCGTCCTCGCCCCAGCGATACGCGCGGCTGCGCGCGTGGTCGTGCGGGAAGTAGTCCCAGCACGAGCCGCCCTCGGAGTAGTCCTCGCGCACCGTGCCCCACTGGCGCTCCGCGAGGTACGTGCCGAAGCGTTTCCAGGGCTGCCGACCGGCGCTGCACTCGGCCAGGCGCTGCTCCTCGGCGAGACGTGCGCTCGCCCGATCGTTCGCGGGAAGGTTCATCGCTCCTTCTCCCTCTGCTGGACGAGCTCGATCGCGTGCCCGTCGGGGTCGCGGACGAGGAGCGCGGCCACGGGCTCCTCGCTTGGTGCGGACAGCTCGATGGGGCCGGGCGAGACGAAGCTCGCGCCGGCGTCGCGCAGCGCGCGCGCGGCGGCGCCGAGATCGCGCGTCTCGACGCGCGTCTGCCAGTGCAGCAGGTCGTTCGCCCGGAGATCCGCGGGCGCCGGGCGCCCGTCGCGCGGCGTCAGGTACTCGAGCAGCTCGATGCCGGGCCCGTGCGCCGCCCGCAGCGTCGTGATCCGCAGGTGGGCGCCCGGGACGGCGTTCAGGCGCTCCTGCTCGGGGCCGTGGTTCTCGCTCGTCCCGACGACGCGCATCCCGAGCGCGTCGCGGTAGAGCCGCAGGCTCGCATCGCCGTCGGCGACCACGATCGCCGTGTGGTCGATGCCGAGGAACAGGCGTCCCGAGCCGTCCTGCCAGCGGGCGTCGCCCTTGCCGGGCGGGAACTGCAGGATCTCGAGCACGTGCCCGTCGGGGTCGCTGAAGTAGAAGGCGCGGATCCCGCCTGCGCTCGGGTTCCAGTCCGGCAAGCGCTGCGGCGCGACCGAGACGTGCACGACGCCGTGCGCGCGCAGCCGGGCATACGCCAGATCGACGTCGCTGACGATGATGGCGACGTGCTGGAACCAGCGGTCGTTGCTGCGCGAGTCGAGCGGCAGCGGGCGGCCGCGGGGCGCGACGTACTCGGTGAGCTCCAGCGCCTCGTCGCCGAGCCGCAGGGTCGCCGTCCGCATGCGCAGGCCGGCGACGCCCAGCAGGCGGTCGTACGCCTCGCCGGAGATCGCCCGCTCGGACACCGGTGCGAAATCGAGGACGCCGGCATAGAAGGCGACGGCACGGTCCAGGTCCGACACCGTGATGCCGACCGGGCCGACCGCGGCGACGTCGGCGCGAGCGCCGGACGCGACGAGGAGGAGCGCCGCGACGGCGAGGAGCCAGCCGTGCCAGCCCCGCCGCGTGCGGGGGTACGCCGTCCACCGGGAGCGCAGGTTGCTCATGCCGGTCCTGCGCCGCGCACGCCGACCAAGGCCGCCTCGGCGGCGGCCTGCCGCTCGCGACAGAAGATGCAGCGGACGCGGGAGCTCTCGTGCTGCAGCTTGGCGCACGGCACGGCGTGCGCGCCTCGCACGCGGGCGAAGCTCTCGGCCGCGAGCGTCATGCCGAGCACGGGCGCCGTCAGGTAGACCCAGAAGCCGCGCCACTCGCCGGCGACGACCGCCGAGGCGAAGGTGCGCGCGGGGTTCATGCTCATCCCCGACAGCGGCGCCTCGAACGTGATGTAGAGCGCCACCAGGGCTCCGCACAGAAGCCCGGTGAGCGATGCGAGCCTCCCGCCGGCGGCCGCCAGGACCACGGTCATGGTGAGGAACGAGATCGTGAGCTCGGCGGCAAACGCCGCCGCGGCGCCGTGCGGCCCGGGGACGGTGACGGCGTACGCCACCGCGGGATGCGAGATCCACCTCGAGAGCAGCGTCGCCGACAGCAGCACGCCGAGCGCGCCGCCCGCGCACTGCGCGAGCACGTAGCCCGCGGCGTCGCCGGGCGCGATCCTGCCGAGGCGAAGGAACCCGACCGTCACCGCCGGGTTGAAGTGGGCGCCCGAGCGCTGGCCCCAGGGCGAGTAGATGAGCGCGACCGCCGTGAGGCCCATGGCGGCGCCCACCAGCGCGCGGCGCGCGAGCGGCGTGGGGAGGACGGCGCGCAGCGCCGACGCCGGGTGCTCGACCAGGGCGGTGCAGGCGCACGCGGAGACCATGAAGAGGCCGAGGAGCCCGGCCTCGATCGCGTACTCGGGCCAGTGCCGGCCGTCGTCCGCCTCCGGCTCGCGGCCGACCGGCGCCGACGCTGTGGCGGCGACGCTCACGCGAACGACAGGACGTTCTTGATGCCGCGCGGGCGGCCGAGCAGCAGCTCGCGGTGGGCGTCCACCGGGAAGCGGCCCGTGATCAGGCTGCGCAGCGCGAGCGGCCAGCGCCGGTCGAACTCCGCGAGGTCGCGGATCGCGGCCTCGAAGGTCTGCCGGCCCGCGTTCACCGTGCCGAGCACCACCTGGTTCTTGAGCACGAGGCTGCGCATCAGCAGGTCGGTGTCGACCTCGATCGGCGCCTTGCGGCCGGGCACGCCCGTGAACGTGAAGATGCCGTTCGTGCCGAGGACGCGCATGGCGTCGAACGCGACGCGCGAGGCCCCGGCCGCCTCGTAGATCAGGTCGATGTTGCCGGTCTGCTCGGCGAGCTGCTCGACGGAGACCTGCTCCGCGTCGACGTAGCGGGCGCCGATCGCGAGCGCGACGTCGGCCTTCGGGTTCGGCGCGGCGCCGCGGGAGTACACGGTGGTACGGAAGCCGGCGTTGACGAGCGCCATCGCGCCGAGCAGCCCGACCGGCCCGGCACCGATCACCACCGCCTGGTGGCACGCGGCACGCGGCGCGCCGGGAGCCAGCGGGCACGCCCACGGCAGCCGCTGCTGGACCTGCCACACCTGCTCGAGCGCCTTCTCCGCGATGGTGAGCGGCTCGACGAGCACCGCCACCTCGCGCAGCGCGCACGGCACGACGCACATGTAGCTCTCGTCGTCGACCACGAGCTCGGTCATGAAGCCGTGCGCTTCCTTGATGCCGCGCTCGCGAAACTCGCCCGTGTAGCAGAAGTCCTGGCGCTCGGAGCGGCACGCCGTGCACCCCTCGTGCACGCAGGGACGTCGCACCATCGGCACGACGAGGTCGCCGACCGCGACGCGCGACACGCCCCGTCCGGTCTCCACCACCTCGCCGAGCGATTCGTGGCCGATCACCAGGTGGTCGTGTCGCGCCGGCGGCACGCCGTACTCGAAGCTGCAGATCTCGCGATCGGTGCCGCAGACGCCGACGTCGAGAATCCGTAGCTTGACGTCGGTCGCGCGCTGGAGGTGCGGCTCGGCCTCGTCGACGAGGCGTACTTCCCTGCGCTGCGGGATGACGGCGATGGCCTTCACGCTGTCGCTCTCCTTGGGCGCGCGTCGCGCGGGCTTGCGGACGTCCCGCGCCCGGTCACGCGGCTCGCGGGTGGGATGCCGCCTGCGCGACGGCGGTTTCGCGGGCGCGCACGCGCGAGCGGTGGCGCAGCAGGCGCGCGAGCTCGCGCAGCGTCGCCGGCCGCGCGCCGCGCTCGCGGTTCCGCCGCCCGATCTCGAACGCGATGCGCCATTGCTCGAGCAGCACGCGGTACGCGTCGCGCAGGGGCGTGCCCGGGTGGTAGACGTGCGTCGCCTCGGCGGTGAGCCCGTTCAGCTCGAGCACCTTGACGTTGCGCCCGGCACACAGGTCGCGGAGCGACGGCACGCGCACGTCGAAGCGCCCGAAGTGGAAGCCCGGCACCGTGCGAGCGATCCGCTCGATCGTCCTCTCGAGCGCTGGCGTGCGCGCGAACGCGGCGTCGAGGAACACCGCGCCGCGGCTGTGCGTCCCGACCTCGACCAGGCGGATCACCTCGCCGCGCGCCGGAACGCGATCGAGCTCCGCGGCGAAGCGTGCGAGGTGTCGCGCCGCCATGCACACCGCGCGCGGGTCGTCGAGGATCAGACGCTCGAGCGTGCTCTCGCCGTCGCCGCGCAGCGCGGGCAGCACCTTCGCCGTGAGCGAGATGATCCGCCCGCGCGGCTCGTCGGGGAAGCGCACGTAGAACACGCCGAGCTCGAGCCCCGGTGCGTGCTCCTGCAGGATCACGTCGCCGCGAGCGGCCTCGAGGTAGCGGACGAGAGCGTCGCGCGAGCCCGGGAAGGCGACGCCCGCACCGCGCTCGCCGACGTCGGGCTTGGCGACGATCGGGTAGCCGCCGGCGTCGCGGA
>JBFMAS010000564.1:0-7326 GCA_040755575.1 Thermodesulfobacteriota bacterium | reverse complement strand
CGCCGCGTACGGCGTGCTGCTCGCGGTCGAGCGCCTGCCGCGTCGCGCGCGCTGGCTCGCGACCGCAGCCGTCGCCGCGTGCGCGCTGTGGGAGACGTTCGCGCCTGCGAGCCTGCCGCCCGCGGGCCGGCGTCCCGCGACGCTCGCCGCGTATCGCGTCCAGCCGTCCGCGCGGGCGGAGGCGCTCGCGCGGCGCGTCCCCGACGGCGCCGTGCTCGACCTGCCGCTCTCCTTCGACGCGACCGGCAAGCTCGTCGACATGCCGCACTACGTGCTGCTCGCCGCGTACCACCGGCAGCCGGCCGCCGCCTGCTACAACTCCTTCCGCACGCCGCTGCAGTTCGAGCTCGCGGAGCTCGCGCAGCGGCTCCCCGATCCGGCGGCCGCGGAGGCGCTGCACGCGCTCGGCTTCCGGAACCTCGTGCTGCACCGCCGGCGCCTCGGGGAAGCCGCGCTGCAGCGGCTCGCGCCGCTGCTCCACGATCCGAGCCACGCGGTCGAGGTCGCCCAGGCCGACGACATGGTGCTCTACGAGCTGCGCAGCCCGCACGAGACGTCGCACGCCCCGGAGCTGCTCGCCGCACCGCCCGGCGGCGCGCTCGCCGAGACGTCCGGCGCCCTGCCGCTCGCGATCACGCGGCCGTCGGCGACGCTCGACGTCGTCTTCGTGAACCGCGGCGCGACGTCGTTCCGCCACCCGACGCTCGAGCCCTCGCAGCTCGAGCTGCGCTGGCGCGACGCCCGCGGTGACGTCGTCGCGACCTCGCAGGCGCGCGCGCTCCTTCCCATGGCGCTCGCGCCGGGCGCGACGACGCGCCGCGAGATCCCGATCGACGTCCCCGAAGCGATCGCGAGCGGCCCCTACACCGTCGAGCTGGCGCCGGCCGAGCGGCCGGAGCTGACCCTCGCGCGGCGCAGCGTGGTGGTCGGTCAGGCGCGCGCCGTCGACGCGGCCTCGGGCTCCTCCACCGCCTCGAGCAGCTCGCTCGGGCTCGTCTCGCCGTAGCGTCCGGCGAGGTGCTCGATCGCGGCCGCGGCCTCGTCCACCGCGGCGAGCAGCGCGTCGAGGTCGTGCCGCGTGCGTGCCAGGGCCTGGAGCTTCTCCTCGCCGTGCTCGAGCGCGGCCGCGTTCTCCTTGCGCCGCGCGTCGACCTCCGCTCGCACCGCGCCGACGACGGCCGCCGATGCCCCGGCGAACGATTCGCTCACCGCCTCCTTCACCGTCTCGGTCGCGAAGCGCGCGAAGCGCGCGCGCAGGACCTCGCCCAGCATGATGCGCGCGGCGCCGAGCCTCTTCTGCTTGACGCGGCGCGGGACCGGCTTCTCGGGCGCGACGTCGGGACCGAGCACGCGGCGGCGCACCGACGCGGCGCTGCGCATCAGCAGCCGGTCCCAGAACGACTTCTTCACCTGCACGACCGCGACCGGCACGTCGAGCTTCGGCACGTCGCTCTTCGGCGTCGGCGCGAGGCCGCCGAGCGCCTTGCGCGCGACCGGCGCGATCTCGATGCCGGAGCGGCCGAGGTCCTCGCGGTGGGCGCGCAGCATGGTCGCGACGGCGACGTCGCTGCCGAGCACGGTCTGGGTCACCTCGGTCGCGATCGCGGCGACCTCGTCGCGATAGCGGCCGAGCACGACGCCCAGACCGTCGCGCAGCAGCGACGCGAAGCTCGCGTCGCCGTCGAACCACCGCGCCAGCGCCGCGTCGGCCTGCTCTCCCGCCTGGCTGCGCACCGCGCCGCTGCGCTCGAGGGTGAGCCGCTCGACGTCCTCGCGCTGGCCGGCGAGAGCGTCCTCCCAGCCGAAGGTGGCGAGCCGCGCGAGCGCCGCGGCGCGCGCCACACGCTGGTCGCGCTCCGCCTGCAGCGCGTCGACCTCGCGCCTGAGCGCGACCACCGGCTCGACCGTCGCGAGGCTGCGCATCTCGCCGAGCAGGCCGCGCACCTGGCGCAGGCTGTCGCCGAGGAAGGCGACCAGGTAGTCGGTGCTGTTCAGGTAGTCCGTGAGGTCGCCGAGGAAGGTCGAGAAGTCGGCCGCCGCGGCGGGCTCGTCGCGGCTGTCGGCGTCCGCCTGCGCTTCGCGCGGCGCGCCCGCGCGCAGCCGCTCGCTCGCCGCGCGCAGCAGATCGATCGGGTAGATGCGCAGCCGCCCGTCGTCGCGCGCCTCCTTGAGCGCCGCGTTCATCGCGAAGCGCTCGAACGCCGCGACGATCTGCTGCGGGTCGACGCGCTCGAGGCTCGGGCGCAGCTCGCCGTCGGGCTGCAGGTCCTGCTTGGTCGAGTCGAGGTTGACGACCAGGAAGATCCGGCTGAACAGGCGCAGCAGCTCCGAGAACTCGGCGAACACCTGCTCGAGGAACAGGTTGTCGGTCTTGACGACGAACACGGCGCTCGCCGCGGCGTCGCGGCACTCGCGCGTCATCAGGTCGTAGCCGAACTTCATGCGGCTGTAGAGGCCGGGCGTGTCGACCAGGACGGCGCCCGAGCCGGCGAGCTGCTGCGCAGGCGTGCGCACGTCGACGCGGCGCACCGCGCGCGGCAGGTGCTGCACCGGGTCGAACTCCTCGCCGCGCGCCTCGCTCGCGCGGATCGCCTCGGCGAGCTCGGCGTGCGCGCCGCGCATCACGTCGCGCATCGCGCCGACGTCGGACAGCGTCTCCGACGTGCCGTCGTAGTGCGTGAGCACGAACTCGCGCCTGTCGGCGTGCGCGACGTACACCATGCACGGGTAGGCGGGGAGCGTCGTCACCTCGCTGACGTAGGCGGCGCTCATCGCGTTCATCAGCGTCGACTTGCCGCTCTTGAGCGGGCCGAAGATGATGACGTACGCCTGCTGGCGCTCGACCTTCTCGGCCAGCGCGCGGAGCTGGTGTCGCAGATCGAGCAGCCCCGGCAGCGCGCTGCGCGCCGGCGTGCCGTCCCGAGTCTGACCGAGGCTCGCAGCGAATCGATCGAGCGGCTCGAGCACCGGTCGTACCTGACGTTCGAACTCCTCGCAGAACTGACTCAGGACGGTTTGCATCGCGCGATTGTCGCGATCACCTCGGAAAATGTCCAGATGTGCGACGCGCGTCGCGCGATTTCTCCGCGCGCAGCGTCGCGCCCTCAGCGTCCGCGCGTCGTGGACAGGATGTCGACAGCCTGTGGATAAGCCGTGCACAGCACCTCGCGCAGGACGTCGCGCACGAGCGAGGTCGTACGCTCCGCGACGGCGCTGCGCGGGGGCGGCTCGCGACGCGCCTCGACGATGCGCGCGGCGAGCGCGTCGATGCGCGACTTGAGCGAGCGGTCGACGAGCGCGCTCCAGCGCTGCACGGATTGGACCTCGCGCCACTCGCCGCGGCCGCGGCCGAAGTGCGCGACGGCGACGTAGCGCAGCAGCGTCTGCTGCGCGAGGTCGCGCAGGAGCTCCTGCGCCCAGCGCACCACGGGCTCGTCGGGTCCGACCGCGAGCTGGAAGCCCTTGAGCAGCCCCGCGGCGCCCATCGCGCCGAGGATTGCGCCCGCGAGCGCGCCGGCGCCGAACGAGAGCCCGCCGGTGATCACGTCCGCGGCGAGGCCGCCCGCGGCGCCGCCCATCGCCGCGCCGAGCATCGCCGCGCCGCCCGACCACGCGGCCTCGCCCGGCATGCGGAAGTCCTCCTCGAGCCGCGCGCGCGCCTCCTCCTGATAGCGGCCCTGCAGGCCGTGCAGGTCGAGCAGCGCCTCCATCAGCGAGCGGGTCGCGAGATCGAGCCGGTCGGCGAGCGCACGCATCGCCCGGCGCTTCTCGGCGCGTCCGGCGTCCTCGCCGAGAGGCTCCTGGTCGGCCGCGGCGGCCGTCAGGTAGGCGCCGATGCGCGCCGACGCCTCGTCGAAGACTGCGAGGCTGCGCTCCTGCCAGGCGCGCGCGAGAGCGCGCATCGGCTCGCGCCGCTCCTGCGGCAGCACGTCCTCGACGCGGGCGAGCAGCACGCCCTCCTGCACCCAGCAGCGGGTGAAGGCGTCGAGCGGCAGCACGTGCTTGACGATGGGCCAGCCGGCGACGAACGCCTCCCAGCGCGCGATCGCGTCGTCCTCGCCGGACGTGGGCTCGCCCATCTGGTTCAGCAGCACGATCACCGGCTTGCCGATCCAGGTGAGGAGCTCGAGCTCCCAGCTCACGTAGCCCGCGTCCTCCGGGCTCTCGGACGCGTTGACCAGGTAGAGGACGACGTCGGCCGCCTCCTTGATGTTCCGCACCGCCTCCTGGCTCGAGTAGAGCGGCCGGTCGCGGTTGCGGTCCCACACCTGGTGCAGGAGCCAGCCGAGCGGGTTGCCCTCGTTGCGCAGCCGGGAGACGAGCCGAGCCGAGTCGCCGAGCCCCGGCGTGTCCCACAGCAGCAGGCGGTGGTCGCCGCTCGTGACCAGCTCGTGCGCCTCGCTGACCTCGGTGACGTGCGCCTGGTCGAGCACCTCGCCCACGTCCTTGCGCAAGAGCGTGCGCGCGAGCGTCGTCTTGCCGACGTTGGTGTGCGAGATCAGGCTCAGGGTGACGTCGCTCATCGCGGCGCACCCCGCGTCGCGAGCTTCTCCTCGGCCTGCTCGAGGAGGTCCGTCGTGAGCGGCGCCGCGAGGTCGACGTGCAGCGGCGCGAGCCCGACATCGGCGAGCACGCGGTCCCAGGCACGGCGGCGCTCGCTCTCGCGACGCTCGCCCGCTTCGCCGAAGCGTGCGCGCCACGCCGAGCTGTCGATCACCGCGAGGACGCAGCCGCCGTCGGCGCTCCGCGCGAGCTCCTCGATGAAGCGGCCGTGCACCTCGCGCTCGGGCGACTGCACGAGGCCGTACACCACGACCGCGCACGCGGGGTGCCCGCCATGGTTCGACGCCGGCGGATCCTCGCCGTAGGCGAGCGTCGCGCGAATCCGCACGTCGGCGCGCAGCCCGAAGACCTCGTGCAGCAGCTCGCGCAGCGTGTCCGCCTCGCGTCCGCCGACCCCGTAGCTGTAGGGCAGGACGTCGACGCGCATCCCGGCGCCGCGGTCGGGGGCGAGCAGCGCGCGGAACGAGCCCGCGAGCGGCTCGATCGGCAGCGCGCGAGAGAGACGCCGCTCGCGGAGCAGCGCGAGCGCCGCGAGCACGGTGCGCGGCAGGAGCACGACCAGCAGCGCGGTGACGGCCCAGAGATGGATCCAGGTCGCGGCGGCGGCCGAGCCGTCGGGCGCGCGCATCGCCGCGAGCTCCGCGGGCGCCGGCAGCGGGACGCCGAGCAGTGCGGCCGCGGGACCGAGGACCAGGCGCAGCAGCAGCGCCGCGGCGTCCGCTCCGATGAACGTGCTCTCCCAGGTCGCGCGGTACTCGAAGGTCAGGCCGCGCACGTACATGCCGGCGACGGCGCCGAGCGCGAGGGACGCCGCGGCGAGGTGCAGCGTCGCGCGCACGCGCGTGCCGACGAGCGGCCCGACGAGCGGCGCCCAGCTTCGCCAGTAGGCGCGCAGCGCGCGCGTCGCGATCGCCGAGCGCGCGGTGTCGCGCACGCGCACGCGGCGCAGCGAGTGCTCGGCGATGAAGCTCGCGACGGCGCCGACCGCGCCGTACCAGCCGGGCGTCCGCGCCGTCGCGACCCGGCCTCGCCCGCGCAGCGTGCCGACGAGCCGGCCGCCGAGGAGCAGCGCGTACACCAGCAGGTTCCACGCGAGCAGCGCGAGCAGCGGGAAGGCCAGGATGTTGATGCGCCGCTCGGGGCCGAGCTCGTTGCTCGCGAGCCCGACGAGGAAGGAGACCAGCGGCAGCCAGAGAAGCAGGCGCAGCGGCACGCGCGTCGTCCGCCGCACGGTGGCGAGACCGGGGAGCGCCGCCTCGAGCCGCGCGCACAGGTGCTCGGCCCGGTGCGCCGCCTGCGCCTCGGGCGCGCCGCCCGCGGCCCGCGCGACCTCGGTCGCGTCCTGCCGATCGCGGGCGGACAGCAAGACGCCCTGCGGGTCCGCCTCCTCGAAGGCGCGCGCGAGGACGACGGCCTGGGCTTCGAGCTCGCGCATCACGGACGCTCCCTCATCGTCTACACAACGCGTGCCGGCCCGGGCAATCGGCCGCGGTTGCGTGCTAACCGGATGGGCGTTGGCGCGTGATCTGGCAACGCTCGGCTGGGATCCGTTCTTCGCGGAGCAGCTGCGGGACGACGCGGGCGCAGGTCCCGCGCGCGTGGTCGCGGAGCAGCGCGGAGCCTATCGCATCCTCGGCGCGGACGACGTGGAGAGCTGGGCCGCCGTCCCGGGGCGGCTGCGGCGCGAGGCGGGATCGCTCGGGATGCCGGCCGTCGGCGACTGGGTCCTCGCCCGGCGGCATGCAGGGGCGGCGCGCGCGACGATCGAGCGCGTGCTCGACCGCCGCTCCGCGTTCACGCGCCGCGCCGCGGGCCAGGACGCGCCGCAGGTGGTCGCGGCGAACGTCGACGTCGTCCTGATCGTCACGTCGATGAACCGGGATTTCAACCCGCGACGCCTCGAGCGCTACCTGACGCTGGCCTGGAACAGCGGCGCGACGCCCGCGATCGTGCTCAGCAAGGCCGACCTGTGCACGGAGCAGCAGCAGGTCGTCGCGGACGTCGCGGCGGTCGCGCCGGACGTACCGGTGCACGTCGCCAGCGCGCGCGACGGGCGCGGCCTCGCGGAGCTCGAGGCGTACGTCCGTCCCGGACGCACGGCGGTGCTGCTCGGCTCGTCGGGCGTCGGCAAGTCGACGCTGGTGAACGCGCTCGCCGGTCGCGAGCTGCAGGCGGTCGCCGACACGCTCGCCGACGACCGCGGCCGCCACACGACGACCTCGCGCCAGCTCCTGTTCCTGCCGTCGGGCGGCATGATCATCGACACGCCCGGCATGCGCGAGGTCGGCCTGGTCGGCGACGAGGAGGGACTCGAGCGCGCCTTCGGCGACGTCACGGCGATCGCGGCGCGCTGCCGCTTCTCGGACTGCCGGCACGACACCGAGCCCGGCTGCGCCGTCGTCGCGGCGCTCGCGAGCGGCGAGCTGCCGCCCGAGCGCTGGGAGAGCTACGCGAAGCTGCAGCGCGAGCTCGCCTTCCAGGCGACGCTCGCCGACCAGGACGAGGCGCGCCGCGCGAAGGCACGCGGCAAGCGGCTGCAGCGCGATCTGCGCGCGCTGTACCACAGCCGGCGGCGGTAGCTGCGCCTCGAGTCGCGCGCCGCCCGCGAAGCCCTGGCGCCGTTCAACGGCGCGGCGCCGCTCCGAGCCGCACCGCGGCCACGGACGTCGCTCGAGCGGCTTCGCGGCGGCCCGCGCCTTGGCCCGTCGGGGCGATGGTGCTATCCGGCGCGTGGTTGCGCCACCGAGGTGGCCTGGGGAAGGG
>JBFMAS010000563.1:0-3105 GCA_040755575.1 Thermodesulfobacteriota bacterium | reverse complement strand
GTGAAAGGAAAGGCCGCTCGCCGGCGCACCGATTCCGGCGAGGCTCGTGTCGGCCTGGCCGAAGTTGAACAGCACGAACGGCTCGCTGAATACGAAGTGCCGCTCGTCGACCGAGCGGATCGCGGCAGCCATGCGCTCACCGAAGGGGACGAGCCGTTCGCGCTCGATCTCGGGGCAGCCCGTGATGCACGGTGCGAAGACCGCGCCCGGCCAGGGCTCGTTCATCGTGTCGTAGCCGAGGACGAGCGCCTCCGTGGCGACAGCGGCCGCGATCTCCCGCACCGCCGCTGCGTAGTGGTCCTGCAGAGGAACGCCGTCCGGACCGGGCCGATTCGTCCAGAACTTGTCGAACGCGCGTTGCAGGGCCGGATTGGTCACGTAGTAGAGCGGAAAGGGCTCGGGAGGGTTCGGCAGGCCGTCGGTCAGCGTCGCCCACTCGGGAAAGCCGTTGCCGTGCACCCCGGGGCCGTAGCCGTCCTGGTGGAAGTCGAGCATCACGTAGAGACGCTCGCGCGTCAGCACGTGCACCGTCTCGGCGATCGATCGCACGTAGTGCGCATCGATTTCTCCCGGCGCCGGCATCACGGCCCCGAAGACGACCCCCAGCCGGACGGCGTTGAAGCCGTGCTCGCGCAGGAACGCTGCGTCGTCTGCGTCGAAGCCGACCTCCGCCGGCGGGATCGGTGGGAACTTCTGCACGAAGTTGACGCCGTGGAGCCCGACCACCCGCCCGACCTCATCGACCAGCCAGCGCCCCTCGTGGCCAAGCGTACCGACAGGCCCGGTCGCTGCACCATCGACGACGGTGGGCGCATCGGCGCAGCCGGCAGCCAGAACCGCCCCCGAGAGCGCGATGACCAGAACGCGTCCGATCGTCCGGACGCGGCACGATCGCGCGCCCGGCGAGCGAGGTGCGATCACCCTCGTGCGCCGAGCGCTCGGCCGGAGCCGCATGCTCGCCGTGCGGCTTCCGCCGCCGGTGACGACCGTGATCGCCCCCTCGAGCTTCACGACGAGCCGCTCGTACCGGACGCAGGCGGCGCTCCCCGCCGCGCGAGCGCGCGCGAGCGCGCCCGGTCCACGGCCTCGGCGGGCACGGGCTCCATCGCCGCCATTCCGGCGCGCAGCAGCGCGGGTGCCGCAAAGCGCAAGAACCGCGCGACGACGAGCTGGGGGCTCCGCTTCGGGACGACGATCTCGTGCCGGCGCTTCTCGATCGCTTGCAGGATCGCGCCGGTGACGATGCGTGGCGGGTACTTGACGCCCTTGTATGCGCTCGGGGTCTCGTCCTTCGCCCAGATCTCGGTGTCGATCGGGCCGGGGACGACGAGAGCCGCGTGGATGTTCGAGCCCGCCAGGTCGTTCCACAAGCCCGCCGTGAAGCCCTCCATCGCGCACTTCGAGGCGGTGTAGGCGGTTTCGCGGGGCGGCGCGACCTTGGCCGACATCGACGAGACGTTGACGATCGTCCCGCCGCCCTGGACGAGCATGTGGGGGATCGCCGCGAGCGTCGTCCACACGCAAGACAGGAAGTTGACGCGCAGCAGGTGCTCCACCTCGTCCGCCGAAACGTCGTAGATCTGCTTGTGGCTCGGGACGCCGGCGTTGTTGACCAGGATGTCGAGCCGTCCCTGCACGCGCACGGTCTCGTTCACGACGTGCTCCGCGAACGAGCGCTCGCCGAGATCGCCGCAGAGATACGACGACGCCGGCGAGGCGGCTCGACACTCGGCGACCAGGCGCACGAGAAGCTCCGCGCGGCGCGCAACGCCGACCACGGTGCTGCCGCGTCGCGCGAGCTCGCGGGCGAGGTCGTAGCCGATGCCCGACGACGCGCCCGTGACGACGGCCACCTTGGCTCGATAGTCCATGCCCCCGGCTTTGCCATACTTTTGGTCGATGATCGATACGGGTAGTATGCCCGCGGGTGGGCGCGACGCCGCCCGTGACGGCCCGTCCACCGGCGCCGGGCGCGAGGGTGGTGGCAGACGCGCCGGCCCAAGGGGGCACCATGAGCAGAGAGCAAGACGCATTCGAGACGAGCTACGAGCTGCGCGGACGACGCGTCCTGGTCACCGGCGCCTCGTCGGGGATCGGCGCCGCGCTCGCGCGCGGCTTTGCGGCACGCGGCGCGGTGGTCGGCCATCTGCGCACGGCGTGAAGATCGCCTGCGCCGGGTGCTGGACGACTGCCGCGTGCACTCGCCGACCTCGCGCATGTGGCGGGCGGACCTCTCTCGTCTGGACGAGCTCGGCGGGATCGAGGTGCTGGTGCACAACGCCGGGATCCCGAAGCGCCGGCGGGCGACGGCCCTGGATGCCGCTACGGTCGAGAGTGTGATGACGGTGAACTACTTCTCACCGGTGCGGCTGACGCTCGCGCTGCTGCCGCGCCTGGTCGCGCGCCGCGCGCGGATCGTGCACGTCTCGTCGGTCGCTGCACGCCTGTCGCCGCCCGGCGAGGCGGCCTACGCGGCATCGAAGGCGGCGCTGTCGAGCTGGGCCGAGACGCTCGCCGCGGAGCTGTGGGACACCGGCGTACGCGTCCACGTCGTCTATCGCGGCGTGTTCGACACCGAGATCTTCCAGCTACCGGACAACGATCGGAGCGAGAGCCCGGTCGAGGCGCTGCCGGTCAAGGCGATCGTCGAGCCGGTCCTGCAGCAGATCGAGCGCGGCACCTTCGAGATCCACGTGCCGGGCTACTTCGCCCAGATCGCAACGCGAAAGGCGGCCGACACCGGCGCTTTCGTCGCGGGCACGGCGGCGTGGCTGCGCGCGCGCTGCACCGAGCGTGCTGCGCCCGGCAAGGGCGGCTGACGAGCGCTGCACATCCGGCGATCGGAGGAGAGATGAAGCTTGCAGGTGCGAACGTCCTGGTGACCGGAGCCTCGTCGGGCATCGGCGCGGAGCTCGCGTGCGTGCTCGCCGAGCGGGGCGCGACGGTCGGCCTCGTGGCGCGGCGCAGAGAGCGCCTCGAGCGCGTCCTCGAGCGCTGCCGCGCGCACGCGCCGCGGTCACGCGCCGCGGTCACGCGTCTGGGTGGCTGACCTCGGCGATTCCGCGCTGGCGGCGCGGGTCGCACACGAGGCGGACGCCGCCTTCG
>JBFMAS010000562.1:0-2083 GCA_040755575.1 Thermodesulfobacteriota bacterium | reverse complement strand
CCGGCGGCTCCGGTGGCGCGTCGCGCACCACGGGCAGCGCGGCGACCTCCGAGCCGGGCGCGACGCCGCCGCCGTCGCCGGGCGACGCGCTGGCCTCCGCCATCGCGACCGCAGGCGGCGTGCTTCGCGTCGCCGCGGCGAGCACGTACGCGGCGTGCGCGTTCGCGCCCGGCGGCGTCGACGACGCGGCCCAGAGCTCGACCGGCGGCGCACCCTGCGGCCGCCCGCCCAGCTCGAGCAGGACGGCGCTCCCGTCGGTGGTCGCGACGCAGGGGTCGAGGACGCCCGGCGCGAGGTCGAGCACCAGGCGAAGCCGGTTCGCGTGGCTGCCGACGCGCAGGGTGGGCGCGCGCGGATCACCGGTCGCGATGGTGCGCTGGCCGCTCGTCGGCGGGCGCGGCCCGCTGACGTCGACGACGCAGCGTCGCGGCGACGAGAGCTCGAAGGACGTCGCGTCGCTCGCGTCGCGCGAGAGCTGCGCGACCACGACCGTGCCGGCCGAGTCGCTCGCGCGCCGCACGTCGACCAGGCGCAGCTCCTCCTCCTCGACGAACGCCGGCGGCGGCGCGGCGGCGCCCGGCTCGACGCTCGCCGAGCCGCTTGCGGCGGCTTCCGCCCGCCGCAGCGCCTGCTCGGCGTCGCTCGCGGCCAGCGCGGCGCTCTGCACGCTGCTCGGCCCGTCCGCTGCCGCGGCCGGAGCCTCGGCGGCGGCCTGCGCCTCGGGCGTCTCGATGGTCCGGCCGTCGGAGTCCGTCTCCGCCGCCACCACCCCCGAGCCGCTGACGCGCGTCTCGTAGTCGACGCCGACGATCTCGGGAGACTGCTGGCGCGCTGCGCAGGACCCGGTCGCGACCACCGCGACGACGCACAGCGGCGCCGTCGCGCGCCGCAGCCAGGGACTCATTGCAACGACGACTCGGCCTCGTCCGGAGGAAGCTCGAGCACGTGTTCTGTCCGATGCCTTTCGCCAATGACGTCGGTCTGCCATTCCTCCACCACCACCTGCCTCGGCCTGATGGCCGTCACGACGCCACCGTTCGGACCGATGGCCGTTCCCGGCGTCACGATGAATCCCAGCCCGGAGCTGTCCTCGACCATCGCGCGCGGCGGAGCCAGATTGTAGACGACCCCGACCAGACGAAGCTGACCGATCTCGTAGCGCTGCAGGGGAGTGAGGGGTTCGACGGTCTGCGCGGCGGGACGGCGCAGCAGGAAGAGCGGTCGGAAGGGATCCCGCTTGCCGGTCGGATCGTACTCGTAGCTGGCCTGATCGTCGGGCGCCTCGACCTCGCTCTGGGCGAGCGACGTGCCCGACTGCAACGTCATCGCTGCCGTCAGCAGCAGAACGAGAGAGGAAACCCGGGACTTCACTTCTCCTCCCGCTTGATCTTCTTCTCCTTGATGAGCCGCTGGCGCTCCGCCTCCGAGAGGAAGCGGAACGTCGTCACCCGCGAGTTCGCCTCGAGCACCAGGTTCTCGTCGACCACCTTGGGCGTCTTGACGACGATGTTCGACACGTTGACGATGCGGTCGAGCTTGCCGACGCGGTCGAGGAACTGGGCGACCTGGTGGTATCCGCCGCGTACCTGCATGTCGACGGGCACCTCGGCGTAGAACTCCCGGTAGGCCTCCGGCATCTGACGGAAGACCAGGATGTCGAGGCCGGCGTCGCGGCCGAGGTTCGAGATCGAGCTCAGCAGCTCGGGGATCTCCTTCTCGTCCGGCAGGCGCGTGAGCGCGACCTTGAGCTGCTTGTCGAGCTGCTCGACTTCCTTCTGCCGCTCGGGCATCTGCGCCGCCTCGAACGTCTTGCGGTCGCGGTCCTGCAGCATCTCGTCGATGTGCGCCTCGAGCCCCTCGGTGCGGCGCACGCGCGGCGACACGATCAGGAAGTAGTACGTGAGCAGCACCAGCAGCGGGACGATCACGGCGAGCGCGATCTTCCGGTTGGTGTCGAGGTTCTGGAGATACTCGAGGAAGTCGTTCACGACCGCGGCTCCCCGGCGACCTGCTTGGCGGCCTCGTCCTGCGCCGCCTGCCGCGCCTCGCTCACCTGCGCCGCCTGGCGCGCCGTCTGCGGCGC
>JBFMAS010000561.1:0-2083 GCA_040755575.1 Thermodesulfobacteriota bacterium | reverse complement strand
TGAAGCATGGCGCCGGAGTCGATCCCCGTACCGACGCTGCGCAGCCCCGAGCGCAACGCGATCCCGGGGCTGCCCGACTGGCTCACCGAGCTCCACCTGCACGTCGGCGGCGCGGTCGCGCCGCACATCCTGTGGGAGATGGCGCACGCGCAGGGCATGAAGCTGCCGGTGCGCGGCTACTTCGAGTTCGTCGAGCTCGTCACGGCGAGCCCCGACCGCGTCAAGAGCCTCGAGGACTACCTCGAGATCCTGCACCGCTGGACGGAGCGCATCCAGTCCGGGCCGCACTCGATCGAGCGCGCGATCTACGAGGTGCTGGCGAAGGAGTACCGCGGCTCGCGCGTCGCGACGATGGAGCTGCGCTTCAACCCGATGAAGCGCAACCTCGGCGGCGAGCGCGACCTCGACCACATCATCCACGCCGCGCTGCGCGGCATGGACCGCGCCTGCCTCGAGTACAACCTCAGGGCAGGGCTGATCTTCTGCCTCGCGCGCGAGTTCCCGACCGAGCTCAACGAGATCATCGTCGAGAAGGCGATCCGCTACCGGCCGCGCGGCGTGGTCGGCATCGACCTGGCCGGCACCGAGCGCCACCGCCCGGAGCTGGATCCCGCGTCGGCCGAGCGCTTCGCGGGCATGTTCGAGCGGGCGCGCGAGGCGGGACTCGGCACGACGGTGCACACGGGCGAGACGCCGCACACCGCCGCCGACGGCGTCATGGCCGCCGTCGAGCGCCTGCGCCCGCAGCGCATCGGGCACGGGATCCGCGCCGCCTACAGCGCCGACGCGATGCAGCGCCTGCGCGACGCCGACGTCGTGCTCGAAATCTGCCCGACCTCGAACCTGCAGACGCGCGCGGTCGCCGGGCTCGACGAGCTGCGCTTCATCCTGCGCACCTTCCTCGAGAACGACGTCAAGTTCACGATCAACACCGACGCGACCTACATCCTGGGGACCGACCTGCGGCGCGAGGTCGAGCTGCTGGTCACGGCCGGCATCCTCGACGGCAGCGAGGTCGCGCGCTGCTTCGCGATCGCCGCCGAGGCGTCGTTCCTGCGCCCGTGACGCCCCGGGTTCACCAGGTGCGCACGCGACGCTGGAACGACCCGGCGCAGGCGGGCGACGGGACGCGCGTCCTCGTCTGCCGCTACCGCCCGCGCGGCGTGCGCAAGCAGGACGAGACGTGGCACGAGTGGTGGCAGGACCTCGGGCCAAGCAAGGAGCTGCACGCGGCCGCATACGGCAAGGGAGAGCCTGCGCTCGGCTTCGACGAGTACCGGCGCCGCTACCTCGCCGAGATGGACGAGAACCCGGCGCGCGCCCGCGTGCGCGACCTCGCGCGGCGCGTCGCCGGCGGCGAGACGCTGACGCTGCTCTGCTCGTCCGCCTGCACGGACGAGTCGCGCTGCCACCGCACGATCCTCCGCGACCTGGTGCTGCGCGTCGCGAGCGGCGAGAGCGCTTGAGCGCCGGAGCGGTCGTCGTCGCGGGCGCCGGCCTCGCCGGCCTCTCCGCCGCGTGGCAGCTCCGCGCGCGCGGCTTCGAGGTCACCGTGCTCGAGGCGCGCGAGCGCGTCGGCGGACGCGTGTGGACGGTGCGCGACGGCTTCGCCGGCGGGCAGCACGCGGAGGCCGGCGCGGACCTCGTCGACGAGGGTCAGAGCGCGATCATCGACCTCGCGCGGAGCCTCGGCCTCGAGCTGGCGCCGATCCTGAAGCAGGGCTTCGCTTCCTACCGCCTCGGCGACGACGGCGAGCGGCGCCTGTTCCGCGGCGGCGCCGGCTGGGGCGAGCTCGCGCGGCTGCTCGCGCCCGAGGTCGCGGCGTACCGCGCCGCGGAGCGGCGCTGGGACGGGCCGATCGCGCGCTCGATCGCGCGCCGCTCGGTGGCCGAGTGGCTCGACGAGGTCCGCGCCGGAGCGGGGCTGCGCTCGCTCGCGACGAGCCTGCGCGGCTTCTTCTGCGCCGATCCCGAGGACATGTCGCTGCTGCAGCTCGTCGACGAGCTCGCGGAGGAGGGCGGCGGCGCGCGCCAGGGGCTGTACCGCGTCGTCGGCGGCAACGAGCGCGTGGCGAGCCGGCTC
>JBFMAS010000560.1:0-2338 GCA_040755575.1 Thermodesulfobacteriota bacterium | reverse complement strand
TCATCGTGCGCCCGGCGTCATCGTAGCCCAGAGCTCGGTACCCACCGAGCGGCCTCGCGCTTGTCGAACCAGAAAAACGTCACTAGGCTCGTGCCTCGCATGGACGGCCCGGCACCGACGCATCGGTCGTACGAGCCGCCGCCCGCGGCGGCGGGCGCGCTCGCGTCGTGGAACGCCGAGCTCGCCTTCCGCTCGGTGGTCGAGGCGACGGCCGACAAGGCCGGGCTCGAGTTCATGCGCCACCTCGTCAAGAACCTGGCGCAGTCGCTCGGCGTGGCCTACGCCTTCGTCGCCGAGTTCGCCGGTGCGGCCGAGCGCGTGCGGACGATCGCCTTCTGGGGCGGCGACGACTGGAAGCCCAACATCGAGTACGAGCTCGCCGGCACGCCCTGCGAGCGCGTCGTGAGCGGCCAGTTCTGCATCTACCACGACGACGTCCAGCGCCTCTTCCCGCAGGACTCGGACCTCGTCGCGCTGCGCGCCCGCAGCTACCTCGGCATCCCGCTCCGCGGTGCGCAAGGCCAGCCGCTCGGCCACCTCGCCGCGCTCGACACCCGGCCGATGCCGGACGACCTGCGCGGCCTCCAGATCTTCGAGGTGTTCGCCAACCGAGCGCGCGTCGAGATCGAGCGCCTGCATGCCGAGGCGGTGCTCGAGCGCGCTTGCAGCGATCTCGAGGTGCGGCTCGAGAGCGCGCGCCAGGACCTGAACCAGACGCGCCAGGACCTCGACCTCGCCTACGGCGAGCTGCAGGCGCTGCTCGAGATCAACCAGTCGGCGACGCGTCACCTGAGCCGCGAGGCGCTGTTCGACGCGCTCGCCGCATGCGTCAAGCCGCTGCTGCGCACCGAGCGCTTCGGCATCGAGGTCCCGACCGGACCCGAGACGCTGCGGGTGCACGTGCTCGCACTCGACCGGCCGAGCAGCTCACCGATGATCGAGGACTTCGAGTCGCAGGGTACCGTGTGCCGCTGGGCGCAGGAGCAGCGCCGGATCTACGTCGCCGCGTCGCGCGAGCAGATCCGCACCGCGTTCCCGCGCACCTTCGCGGTGATGGAGCGCGAGGGCATGGAGTCGCTGTGCGCCCTGCCGCTGCTGCGCGAGTCGCGCAGCTTCGGTGCGCTGTTCTTCATGTCGGTCGCGCGCGACGCCTACCGCGAGATCCCCGTCGCGCTGCTCGAGCGCGTCGCGAGCGCGGTCGCGGTCGCGGTCGACAACTGCTTCGCCTACGAGGAGGTGGCGAAGCTGCGCGACCGCCTGGCCAGCGAGAACAGCTACCTGCAGGAGGAGATCCGCGAGGAGCACAACTTCCACGAGATGGTCGGCAAGAGCGCGTGCATGGCGAGCGTCTTCTCTTTGATCGAGCACGTCGCCGAGACGCCGTCGACCGTCCTGATCCTCGGCGAGACCGGCACCGGCAAGGAGCTCATCGCGCGAGCGATCCACGACCGCAGCGCGCGCCGCGAGCGTGCGCTCGTCAAGGTGAACTGCGCCGCGCTGCCGAGCGGCCTGATCGAGAGCGAGCTCTTCGGCCACGAGAAGGGCGCCTTCACCGGCGCGACGGAGCGGCGCATCGGACGCTTCGAGCTCGCGAGCGGCGGCACGATCTTCCTCGACGAGATCGGCGACATGCCGGCCGAGGCGCAGGTCAAGCTGCTGCGCGTCCTGCAGGAGGGCGAGATCGAGCGGGTCGGGGGAAGCCGCACGATCCGCGTCGACGCCCGCGTCATCGCGGCGACCAACCGCGACCTCGCGGCCGCGGTCGCGGCGGGGACGTTCCGGCAGGACCTGTACTACCGCCTGAGCGTGTTCCCGATCCGCCTGCCGCCGCTGCGCGAGCGGCGCGAGGACGTACCGTTGCTCGTGCACCACTTCGTCGCGCGCTACGCGGCGAAGCTCGGTCGCCGTCTGACGCGGGTCACGCCCGACACGATGGAGCGCCTCGCGGCCTACGGCTGGCCGGGCAACGTGCGCGAGCTCGAGAACGTGATCGAGCGTGCCGTCATCCTGTCGCCCGGGCCGGATCTGCGGCTCGAGGCCGACGTGCTCGCCGGTGCGAGCGTCGCGCCGGCCGGCGCGCCGGCGCCGGGGGTCGTCGCGCCGGCATCAGGCGGGAGCGCCGCGCCCGCGCCGCCGCGCTCCTCTTCGCTCGTCGACGTGCAGCGCGAGCACATCCTGAGCGTGCTCGAGCAGGCGAGGTGGCGCATCGACGGCCCGCACGGCGCGGCGCGAGCGCTGTCGATCAAGCCGAGCACGCTGCGCAGCCGGATGAAGAAGCTCGGCATCCAGCGCAACGGCGGCGAGGTACGCTAGGAGTCTGTCGGAGTAAGGGCGTGGG
>JBFMAS010000559.1:0-11042 GCA_040755575.1 Thermodesulfobacteriota bacterium | reverse complement strand
TCGGCGCACGCGCCGAGGATCAGGTCGCGGTAGATCGCCGCCTCCTCGGCGTAGTGCTCGGGCGGTGACAGCAGCGGCCACCACGACGCGAGCTCGCCGTAGAGCTTCTCGAGCCCGCCGCCCGCTCCGTCCTCCATCACCCTTCGGCTTAGCAGGCGGAGCGGACGAGCAAAGGCGGGCTCGAGCGCGGTGCGGCCCTCAGCCCAGCTCGGGCTGCGCGACGCAGCGCACCGCCTCCTGCGCGCCGCAGGGCAGCTCGGGGCCGAGCCCGGCCGGCGTCGGCACGACGGGCAGCATGATTCGCGACGGGTGGGCGAGGCCGTGCAGCACGGTGTTCGCCGTCGGCGCGCTGCGCGGCACGTAGGCGTAGTAGCTGTCGACGAAGGGCGGCGCGTGCAGCTTGACGACGATGCGGTGGCCCGGGCGGAAGACGTGCGCCACCGGCCAGACCTCGACCAGGTACTCGACCGTCGCGAGCGGCGTGATCGGCGTCGGGTTGGTGTGCGGGCGGTGCGGCCGGTAGATGCGCCCGTCCGCAGTGCGGTCGCTCGCCGCCTCGTCGACCGCGCGGTGGCTCGCACGCAGCAGCCCGCGCTGCAGATAGGTCACGCTGCCGTCCGGCGCCTCGTCGAGCAGGTTGACGAACAGCTCGGTGTCGACCCCCGCGGCCTCTACGTACAACGTCGCCGCGATCGGACCGGCGATCGTGACGGCGCCCGCGAGCGGCTCGCTGCGGTAGGTCAGCTCGTCCGGCAGGCTCGAGGCCGTCGTCAGCGGCGGGCCGACGGTGTACCCGGCCTGGTACGACCAGAGCTGGCGGTGCGTCGCCGAGACGTACGTCGCCGAGGGCTCGGCGCCGCCCGGCGGCAGCTTGGTGACCTCGCCGTCGCCCGTCAAGTACCAATCGGTCCACGCCGTATCGCCGAAGGGAAACCGCTGGCCGTCCTTGCGTCCGTTGGGCCGCAGCACGCCGTTCGGGTCGCGGTGCACCTCGAAGAACACCGTCGCGGTCGAGCGCCGCTGCGAGAGCGTGCCGAAGCCCTTCTGCTGGCGGCGCACCCAGTGGTCCATCCAGGCCTTGCGGTCGCTGCGCACCTCGGGCAGGCCGTACGACGCCGTGCTCTCGGTGTTGTGATCCCCGTTGGTCAGCAGCAGGCGCTTCGGCACCCCCTGCACGCGCTCGAACAGGTGGGCCGGGCCGCGCGGTCCCGTCTGCTCGTCCTGGTGCGCGCCCGTCATGTGGATCGGCACCGCAATGCGCTCGGCGTAGGTGACGAGCGAGCGCGCGCGGTACCAGTCGTTGTCGGTCTCCTGCAGGCCTTGCAGCAGGGGGTCGTTGAGCACGGTGCGCGTCTTGCCGGCGAGGTTGGCGGCGCAGCGGAGCTGGCGATTCTCGACGTCGTCCGGACCCTGCGGCCGCAGGATGCCGGGCAGCAGCCCGCCCGCGACGTCGTACGCGGGACGGATGCCACCCGTCCACAGCAGGGGAAATCCATAGTTGCTGACGCCGCCCGGGTAGACGAGCGCGCGGTAGACGTCGTCGATCAGGCCGGACACAGTCGCGGCGCGCAGGTGTCGCGGCTGCGTCGCCGCGACCATGAACCCGGTGATGCCGCCGTACGAGTGGCCGACGATGCCGACCTCGCCGTTCGACCACGGCTGATGCGCGATCCAGCCGTCGATGATCTCCTTGCCGTCGAGCGCCGAGCGCCAGGAGAACAGGTCGAACTCGCCGCTCGAGCAGCCGCTGCCGCGCACCGACGCGTGCACCGTGACGTACTGTCCGTAGAACAGCTCGGTGAGCTGCCGGCTGTCCTCCTCGGGCAGCACCTCGAGCGGCAGCCCGTCGAGGCCGAAGTCCTTGACCAGCGTGCCGCCCGACGCCGACCCGCCGTCGTAGCCCGACATCTCGAAGATCGTCGGGTAGCGCAGGCCGGGCAGGTAGAGATCCGGCATGCGCACGTTGAGCGCGATCTCGACGCCGTCGCTGAGCGTGACGAAGTGGGTCGGCGCGGCATATGCGACGCCGCCGAGCAGCGTCGCGGCGGCGAGCAAGATGAAGATGATTCTCGACACGTGTCCCTCCCGTGCTGTGGGCCGCGTGACCGGGGATACCAGCGCGCCGCCGGGGGACACAGAGCGTAGAACTACACGCGTAGAACTACGCGCAAATCGGTGATTGATGCGACGGCGCGCGGCGCCGCTCCGTGCGCGCGGCGGGTCGCGCGTCCGCTCAGGACGGCCTGGGCGCGGCCGCGTCGCGCTCGGCAGCAGGCAGGACGATGCGGATGGTCGTGCCCGCGCCCGGCCTGCTGTCGATCGCCAGGCCGGAGCCGAGCACGCGCAGCACCCGCGAGACGATCGCCAGGCCGAGCCCGGCGCCGCGGCCGGATCCCTCGCCGCGGACGAACGGCTCGGTGGAGCGCCCGACGAAGCCCGGCTCCATGCCGACGCCCGTGTCGGACACCGTCACCTCGATGCCGCTCGGGGCTCTGCGCGCCGCGAGCCGGATCTCGCCGCGCTCGGTGAACTTGGCCGCGTTGCCGAGCACGTTGAGCAGCACCTGCTTCAGCCGCTCGCGGTCGGTCAGCGCCACCACGTCGGGCGGCAAGTCGATGGCGAACGAGATCGGCCGGCCCGCGAGCTGGGGAGCGACGATCTGCCGGATCTCGTCGACGAGCTCGCAGAGCCGGAGCGGCGCCGGCTCGCACCGCAGGTCGCCGCGCTCGAGCTCGGCGAGCTCGAGGAGGTCGTCGACCAGCGCGAGCTGGCTGCGGGCGCCGGCCTCGACCCGCCGCACGGTCTCGGCCTGCTCGGCGGTCAGCGTGCCGAAAGCGCTGTCGGCGAGCAGCTGCACGTAGCCGAGCACCACGTTGAGCGGCGTCCGCAGCTCGTGCGACACCGTGGCGAGGAAGTCGACCTTGGCGCGGCCGGCGCGGCGCAGATCCTCGACCAGGAGCATCCTGCGGATCGCGACGGTGGCCGCGACCCCGAGCAGACGTGCCTCGTCGGCGGCGTCGGGCCCGAAGCGGAGCGGATCGTCGAGCTCGCTCGCCGTCAGGATGCCGAGGACGCCGCTCTCGTCCGCGAGCGGGATGACCGTCGCCGCTTGCGGTCGGAAGGGCAGCGGCACCGGCGTCGCCGCGTAGCGGCTCGAGCGGAACTCGTTGAGCACGAGCACCCGTCGCGTCTCGATCACCTCGTCGAACGCGGGCTCGACGCCGGGCGGCACGTGCAGCGAGCCGCCCGAGGCACGGTCGCCGTAGGGCCCCGCGGCGGCGATCGGCACGAGGTCCCGGTCCTCGAGGAGAAAAAGCGCGGAGCGCGTCGTGCCGAACAGGGCACGTGTCAGCTCGCAGAGGCGCGCCGCTGTCGACTCGAGGTCGGAAGCCGTGAGGACGTCGGTGCCGAGCCCGGCCAGGTACTGGCGGCGCTCGCGCAGCTTCGCGTGCACCTCGTCGAGGCGCCAGGCACGCAGCGCCGTCGCGAGATGCGGCGCGACGCGCTCGCACACGGGCACGAGGCTCTCGTCCAGCGCGCCGCTCTCCGCGACGCAGGCGGCGAGCGCCTCCTCGCGGCCGCGACCGGCGAGCGGCACCAGCAGCAGGGAGGAGAACGCTCCCGACGCGAGACGGCCGAGCGCGCCGCCGTGGGCGCGCGGCACGACGACGCAACGCCCGTGCGCGAGCGCTCGGTCGGACGCGAGCTCCGCGGCCGGGACGCGCTCGCCGCGCTCCGGATCGGCCGGTACGGCGCGGACGTACTCGCGGCGGCTCGACGTCGGCTGCCACAGCACGACGCGCTCGCACGCGAGCTGCTCGCAGAGCGCGTCCGCGAGGCGCCGCAGGGCGTCGTCGCGCGACTGCGCTTCGTTCAGCCGCTCGAGCACGGCCGCGAGCACGCTCGCCGAGCGGGCATCCATGGGCGACAGTATCGGTGCCCGCACGGCGGATCTCAAAGGCGCTCGTCGCTCGATCGCGACGCGGGCGTCCGCGAGAAAAGGCGTTGACCGCGTCGTGCGCGCGGCGGACGTTCGTGCGCGAGCGTCGTTCGGGAGGCACGCCGCTCATGGCGAGCTGCGGCGCGTGCGAGGGCAATCGGCGCGGTCATGGCGGGGTGTTGGTTCGTCGAGCGCGGTCTCGGGGTGCGGATCGAGCAATCGGGGTTTCCGCCGATCGACGTCGACCTCGAGACCTGGGGATTTCGCGCCACGCCGGCCGGCGGCGCGGGCGAGAAGTTCGGCCTGTGTCGCGTCGACGCGCTCGCCGACCACCTGACGACGCTGCTGGTCGAGCGCTCCGCGCCGGACGCCCGGCTCGGCGAGGCTGCGTCGCCGTCGTCGCTCGAGCTCGCCCGCTGGTGGATCGCTCGCGAGGTCTACGGCTGCCGTGAGAAGCACCTGAGCCGCGTGAACCCGATCGTGCACGAGACGCTGCTCGCGCTGCGCCGTGCCAACACCGCGTGCGCCGAGCCGGGCCTCGTCGGAGAGAGGTCGCTCTACCGCGACGCGCGCGTGGTGAGCGACGTGCTGCGCCATCGGGCGGCCGCGATCGCGCTCGCCTACCTCGAGTCGACGTTCTGGCCGGAGCTCGCGGTGCGGCGTGCGCGCGAGCACCACGAGGGCGGCAGCACGCGGGCGGGCTGGCTGCGCGGGTCGGCCGCCGGTCTCGCCGCGGTGATGCGCAACTGGCGGGCGCTGTTCTCACCGACCGGGGCCTCGTATCCAGCGCTCGACGAGACTCTTTCGGCGCTGCCGCCGGACGTCCGCGGCGACCTCGTCTGCGAGCTGCGCAACGTCCACCTCGAGGTGGCGGTACGCAATGGATTTTGCTTGACCGTCCTCCTGCTGCGCGCCGCGGAGCGCGATCCGAGCGCGGAGCCCGAGGTCGAACGCTCGCACGCGCGCGTCCTTCAGCTCGCGAGCGAGCGCGAGCTGCGCGCCGCGGTCGGCGCCCTACTGCGCCATCCTTCGCTCCGCACCGAGACGGCGTGGTTTCCATCGCTGCGCCGCGCGCTGCGCCTGATCGCGCAGTTCCCCGAGCCGCACGACGGCTCGCTCGCGCGTCTCGTGCAGCGCGTCCTCGACTGGCACGCGGTCGAGCGCGGCTGAGCCACGACTTTCACGCAGCCGCTTCCATCGGGCTTGTAGAATTTGCGTGCTCCGCCGCGCTCCCGACGGCCGGCCCGAGCCGGACCCGGCGAAATCTCCGGCGACGTCGCCGGTATGGTTCCTGCTGCCGTGACGGTCCCGAAGGAGGGTTCACCTACATGACGAAGCTCGCGATCCCATTGGCGGCCGCGCTTCTGATGATCGTCTCGCCCGTCCGGGCCGACGACAGCGAGACGCACGTCGAGGAGACGTACGAGGAGAGAGACGGCCTTGATGCGCGCAGCGCGCAGCGCTCGGTCGAGATCGAGCGCGAGGACGACGACGAGTCCCGCACGATCGAGCGCGAGGAATCGATCGAATCGGACGACGGCGAGGTCGAGCGGCACGTCGAGGAGGAAGTGACCGAGGAGGATTGACCGCGCGTCGCAGAAAGGAGGTTGAGCATGCCGATCATCCTGTGGTTGCTGGGCGTCCCGCTCGGGCTGGTGATCGTTCTCATGCTGCTGGGCGTGATCTGATCCGCCCGCAGGCCGCGTGCGCCCTGCGCTCGGGGCGCGACGCGGCGCCACGTGACGTTGGTCGACGCAGTCGCCTCGCGTGATGGCCCCATGACGGTCTTTCATCGCATCGCCGACGTGATCGATGCCGAGAAGCAGAGCATCCTGTGCCGCTGGCGTGAGGAGGCGCGCGCTTCGCCCCCCGCCGCGCGCCGCGTGCTGTCCGACGTCGATCTCGAGGACCACCTGCCGGCGCTGCTCGACGACCTCGCCCGCACCATGCGCGGCGAGACGGCCCTCACGGTCGAGGACGAGGGCGCCAAGCACGGGCACCAGCGTCGCGAGCTCGGCTACGAGGTCGACGAGTGCCTGTGCGAGATGCACCTCTTCCGGCGCGTGCTGCTCGACTCGATCGAATCCCGCCGCGGGCTGCTCGCCGCGATGTCCGTGGAGGAGCTGACCGCGGTGCGGCGCACGATGCTCGACCTGCTCGACCGCAGCATCCAGGCCTCGGTGCGGCAGTACACGCGCGAGGCCGAGACCGAGCGCGACGGGGCGTACGCGCGTCTCGCGGAGCTCAACGAGGAGCTGCAGGCGAGCCATCGCGAGAAGGACCGCTTCTTCGCCGTGCTCGCGCACGAGCTGCGCAACCAGCTCACGCCGATCGCGACCTCGGTGAACCTGCTCCGGATCCCGGGCCTGCCGCCCGAACGGCGCGAGCGTGCGATCGGGATCATCGAGCGCCAGATGCAGCTCCAGAAGCGCCTGATCGACGACCTGCTCGACGTCAACCGCATCGCACACGGCAAGGTGCAGCTCGAGCGCGTGCGCCTCGACCTGCGCGAAGCCGTCCGCAACGCGACCGAGTCGTGCCTGCAGGGGATCGAGGCGAAAGCGCAGCGGCTGCAGCTGATGCTCCCCTCGGAGCCCGTCCACGTGCTCGCCGATCCCGGCCGCATGACGCAGATCCTCACCAACCTGGTGGGCAACGCGAGCAAGTTCACGCACGAGCGCGGCACGATCTCGGTCGGGCTCGCCCGCGAGGGCGACCGGGCCGTCCTCCGCGTGCGCGACGACGGTGCCGGCATCGCGCCCGAGATGCTGCCGCGCGTCTTCGAGATGTTCACCCAGGCCGAGTCCTCGCTGCGGCACAAGGAGAGCGGCCTCGGCGTGGGCCTGTGGCTGACGAAGACGCTCGTCGAGAGGCACGGCGGTACGGTGTGCGTCGAGAGCGAGGGCATCGGGAAGGGCACGTCGTTCGTCGTGCGCCTGCCGCTCGCCGGCGAACGACAAGACGTCCGCGATGAGCGCAGCCGGCCCCTCGTCGCCGTGGTGGAGGACAACGACGACGCACGCGCTTCGATGGCCGACATCCTGTCGGTGTGGGGATTCGACGTCGTCGAGGCGTCCGACGGCGAGGAAGCGCTCGCCCTCGCGGCGAAGCACGAGCCGGACGCGTTCGTGCTCGACATCGGTCTGCCCCGCATCGACGGCTACGAGGTCGCGCAGCGCCTGCGCGGGATGCAGAGGGACCGCCGTCCCGTCCTGATCGCGCTGAGCGGCTATGCGAGCGTGGACGACCGGCGCCGCTCCTCGGAAGCGGGCATCGACCACCACCTGTCGAAGCCCGTCGACGTCGAGCAGCTGCATCAGATCCTCGACGGCTTCGCGCGCAGCGAAAGGGGGACATCATGAACGACGTGCTGGCGGGCGTCGTCGGCGGCGTCACCGCGACGCTTCCCATGACCGCCGCGATGGAGCTCTGGCACGGAGCCCTGCCGGCGTCACAGCGCCATCCGTTGCCTCCGCGGCGCATCGAGGAGCGTGTCACGAAGGGGGCCGGCGTCGGAGCGCAGCTCGCGGAGCGCGACGACCTGGCGCTGACGATGCTCCTTCACTTCGGCTTCGGAGGCGCGGCGGGCGGCCTGTACGGTGCGGTCGCGGATCGCCTGCCGGGTCCCGCGGTGGCGAAGGGCGTCACCTTCGGCCTCGGCGTCTGGGCGGTGAGCTACCTGTGCGGGCTGCCCGCGCTCGGGCTCGAGCGCAGCGCGCTGCGCGAGCCCGTGGAGCGCAACGTGCTCATGATCGCGGCGCACGTGGTCTGGGGCGCGGCGCTCGGCGCGACGTTCGCGAAGCTGCGCGACGGCGACCGGGTCCGTCCGGTGAGCCGCTCCGACATCCGGCCGCGCAGCCTCACCAGGTCGACGCGTGAGGGCGGGCGCCGCTTTCTGTCGCTCGTTCGCCGTGCGGGGGCGTGAGCCGTCGCGGGCCGACCGAGCTCGTCTCCCGCGTCACCGCGCGCGCAACCGCTCGAGCGCGGCCGCGTAGCGTCCGGCGTAGAAGTCCTCGCCGATGCGCGCGACGGCGAGCAGCGCGGGGCTCGACAGGTCCTTCATCGCCTCGCGTGCGGCGGCGAGGAACTCCTCGCGCGCCGTAGCGTAGACTGGCGGGAACGGCGGCCGCAGCGCGTCGCGGTCGGGCAGGGCCGGGAACGGCGCGTGCGGCTCGCTCTGGTACCAGTACGCGACCGAGGCGTACTCGTTGGCGAAGTTGTTCGCGTGCCCGTGCTCGACCGTCCAGCGCAGCGCGCGCGTGAAGCGGATCGGGTCCCGCACGAACCAGCGGTACGCGCCGACCAGCCCCGCGAAGTCCGCGGACTCGACGAGGTGGAAGCCGTGGTACGGACCGGCGAACTCGCGCGTCGGGCACGCGCCGCCGCCGAAGATCTCCTCCGTGCCTGTGCCGTGGATCGACGGCGGCCACGCCTCGTCGTCGACGAACACCATGTCGTCTCCCTCGCCGTACCAGCCGCCTGCGACGTTGTTGATCTCGAGCACGAGCCCGACCATCTGGCCGGCGCCGCGCGCCTCGAGCGCGACGTAGTTCTCGGCGCCGTCGAGGTTGACGCCCTCGTGGAGCTGCACGTTCGGGCGCTCGCCGATCGGCGTCGTCGGCCTCTCCTGACGCCACTGGGCGTGGAAGCGCAACGTCCTCGCGGGCAGCGGCGCGTCGTAGGTCTCGTAGTCGACGTGGTACCAGAACGCGGGCAGGGCGCCGCCGAGCGAGCGGTCGCCGCGGTGCTCGAGCGTGATCCGCGCGCCGCGCTCGAACGGCATCGGGAAGTAGGCGTGCAGTCCGTGTGACGCCCCGAATCCAGGATTGACGGCCACGAGCGCCGAGCGCAGGAGCCGCACCCGGGCGTGCGCGAGCGCGAAGAAGTCACCGAGCGGGACCTCGACCGAAGGCGACTCCTCGCCGTCCCAGAAGCAGCGCAGGATGGCGTCGCGGTAGTCGGTGACCTCGGGGAACGCGAGCGCGCAGTAGAGGTGCGTCACGCACCCCGGCCCGTCGTGCTCCATCAGCACCGCCGTCTGCCCGGGGCCGACGACCACGAAGTCCCAGTTGCGCCCACGCCGGTCCCACGACGAGGCGCGCCGGCTGCGTGCACCGGTCGCGGTGAAAAGGCCGTGCAGCGGGTGGTCCTGCAGTGGATGTCGCTCCATGACGATCGTCTATCACCGTAGCCGCGCGACCGTCGCCTTGCGGGCGCGGCTATCCCTGGGAGCCCGTGCGCTCCCAGCGCGAAGACGCGCCCTTCGCGGCGAGACGCGGCAGCCGCACGCGGAACGTCGCACCGCGGCCGACGCCCTCGCTGTGCGCCGACACGTCGCCGCCGTGCAGCTCGACGAGGTGGCGGACGATCGCCAGCCCGAGGCCGAGCCCGCCGCGCGGGGCCGAGGCGGCGGCGTCGCCCTGCCAGAAGCGCTCGAACACGCGCGGCAGCAGCGCCGGATCGATCCCCCTGCCGTCGTCGCGCACCTCGATCTCCGCGTGCGCCCCGACGTCCCGCAGCGTGATGCGCACGACGCCGCCTGCCGGCGTGAACTTGACGGCGTTCGACAGCAGGTTCCACACCACCTGCTGCAGGCGATCGGCGTCGCACCGCACCTGCTCGACTTGCGGGTCGAGATCGCTCTCGATGCGGATCTGCTTCGCATCGGCGGAGAAGCGCACTGCGTCGAGCGCGCGCTCGGCGACGGTCGACAGGTCGGTCGGTGCGACGTTCAAGCGCAGCTTGCCCGACACGATGCTCGACACGTCGAGGAGATCCGCCACGAGCTGGTTCTGCTGCTTCGCGTTGCGGTGGATCGCCTCCAGGGCCTCGCGGCGCTGTCTCTCGTCGAGCGTATCCTCGAGCAGGATCCCCGACCAGCCGAGGATCGGCGAGAGCGGCGTGCGCAGCTCGTGCGACAGGGCCGCGAGGAACTGGTCCTTCGCGTGGTTCGCGGCCTCGGCTTCCTCGCGGGCGGCCTTCTCCCGCGCGAGCAGCAGCTCGTGCTCCGCTTCGAGGACGCGCTGCTCCGTGACGTCGACCATCGCGCCGACCAGGCGCAGCGCCTTTCCGTCGCGGTCCCGCTCGATGTAGGCGCGATCCACGACGCTCGCGTAGCCGCCGTCGCCGCGCCGGAAGCGGTACTCGCCGACCCAGCCCGCGGCGCTGCCCGCGAGGGCGGCCTCGAGGTCGGCGAGCACGTGCCGGCGCTCGTCGGGGTGGATCCGCGCGGACCACCAGGTCGCGTCGGCGCCGACGTCCGCTCCGGCGTAGCCGAACAGGGTGTGCAGCCCCTCGCTCCACTCGACGGCATCGGTCTCGAGGCTCCACTCGTAGACCGCGTCCGCGATGACCTGCGAGACCAGCCGATAGCGCTCCTCGCTCGCGCGGAGCGCGGCCTCGGCGCGGTGCCTTTCGGTGACGTCCTGCACGGTTCCGATCGCGAACCGCGGCTCGCCACGGCCGTCGCGCAACGCCGAGACGTGGATCGACGCCCAGACGATCGAGCCGTCCTTGTGCAGGTAGCGCTTCTCGCACTCGAAGCGCTCGATCTCGCCGCGCCCGAGCCCGGCGAGCAGCTCCGCCTGCCGGGGACGGTCGTCCGGGTGCGTCACCTCGACGAAGGTCTTCGCCAGCAGCTCGTCGGGCTCGTAGCCGAGCATGCGACACAGCGCGGAGTTGACGGCCACGGTGCGGCCGGTCGCGAGGTCGACGCGGGCGTTGCCCACGCCGGCGTCCTCGAACATCGCGCGGTAGATCTCTTCGTCGAGCGCGGACGTGAGTGCAGAGACCGCCGAGTGGCGCATACGACCGTCATCGGCTTTTTCGGGTTTCGGCACGGGATGCCGACCTCGCGCCGTCTGTGCCAAATTTGTGCTACTCCCGTCAAGCGCCGCGGACGAGACGACCTGGCAGCGCGCCCGTGTGCTCGCCGTCGCGGAACGTGACCTCGCCCGACACGACCGTCGCCTCGTAGCCGCGCGCCCGCTGAAGCAGGCGCCTGGCGCCGCCCGGCAGGTCGTGTGCGAGCATCTCCTCGCGGCCGCGCGCCGCGACGCGCCCCACCGCGACGACGACGCCCGCGACGATCGCGAGGTCGGCG
>JBFMAS010000558.1:0-4708 GCA_040755575.1 Thermodesulfobacteriota bacterium | reverse complement strand
GCTTGCCGCGCGGTGCCTCGGCCGCGGCCGCGGCGTCGAGGCCGACGGTCGCCGCGATGCCGCTCGCGACCTGCTGCGTGACGCCGCTCTGCGCGAGGCTCGCGGCGACCGCGACCGCGTTGCGGATCGCGTGCGCGTCCGACGAGCCGTGCGCCTTGACCGCGATGCCGTTCAAGCCGAGCAGCAGCGCGCCGCCCGTCTCGCGCGCGTCGAGGTCGTGGCGCAGCGCCTCGACGTCGCGCTTGAGCAGCAGGTAGGCGAGCTTCGTGCGCCAGCTGCGCTCGAAGGTCCCGCGCAGGCGCTCGGCGATCAGCTTGCCGAAGCCCTCGAGGCTCTTCAGCACGAGGTTGCCGACGAAGCCGTCGCACACCACGACGTCGGTCGAGCCGCTGTTGAGCTCGCGCCCCTCGACGTAGCCGACGAAGTTGATCGGAAGCTGGCGCAGCATCGGCGCCGCCGCCCGCACCAGGCTGTTCCCCTTGCTGTCCTCGAGCCCGTTCGACAGCAGCCCGACGCGCGGCGCCGCGATCTGGCGCACGGCGCGCGCGTACGCGTCGCCCATCACCGCGAACTGCGTGAGGTGGATCGGCCGGCAATCGACGTTGGCGCCGGCGTCGAGCAGGATGGTGTGGCCGCGCGCCGACGGCACCAGCACCGCGATCGCCGGCCGCTCGACGCCGGGCGTGCGCCCGAGCAGGTGCGCGCCGAGCACCATGCCCGCGCCGGTGTTGCCGGCGAAGACGAAGGCCGCGGCGTCGCCGTCGCGAAGCGCCATCAGGCCGACGGACATCGACGAGTCCGCCTTTCGCAGCGCGGAGGTCGGCGCCTCGTCCATGGCGATCGACTCGGTCGCGTGCCGCACCTCGAGGTCGAGCCCCGCGGTGCGATGGCGCTTGAGCTCGGGCTCGATACGGGCGCGGTCGCCGACCAGCAGCACCGCAACCCCGAGTTCGCGCGCGGCCGCGACGGCGCCCTCCACGGTCGCCTGCGGGGCGAAGTCACCGCCCATCGCGTCGAGAGCGATCCGCATCCCTCAGCACCGCTCCGCTCGGGACCGGGCGCCCGTCATTCGCCGCGTGCTTCGATCACTTTCCTGCCGCGGTAGACGCCGCAGCTCGGGCACGCGCGGTGCCGCAGCCGCGGCTCGCCGCACTGCGGGCAGGCGATGAACGCGGGCGCCGACAGGGCGTGGTGCGAGCGCCGCTTGTTGCGCTTCGACACCGAGGTTCGTCTCTTCGGGACGGCCATCTCTCAGTTCCTTTCGTGGCGGGTGCGGCGCCCGGGCCGGCGGAAGCCCGGCGTCGCTTCCGCTCCGCCTCGTCTCGCTCGGACACGCGCGCGCCGGCGCGCCGGACAGGTCTAGCTACAGCGCCCCCACATCCAGGCGCTCACGAGTCGGTCCGCGCCCGCGCGCGCGCGAGCACGGCGAAGCGGGGGTCGGGCGACGCCGGGCCGCAGGTGCACGGGTCGGTGTTGCGGTTCGCCCCGCAGGTGGGGCACAGGCCACGGCAGTCCTCGCGGCAAACGGCTCGGCTCGGCAAGGCGAGGATCGCCTGCTCGCCGACCAGCGGCGTCAGATCGATCTCGTCGCCGCTGTAGAAGCTGAACGCGAGGTCCTCGGTGCTGAGCTCCTGCTTCGCCTCCCGCGGCTCGGCCCGCGTCAGGACGAACTCGAAGGGGGTCGCGAGCGGCAGCGAGAAGGTCTCGAGGCAGCGCGCGCACGTGCCCTCCGCGACGGTGCTGCAGCTGCCCTCGAAGTACAGGTCATCGCCGGCGCGGTAGTAGGTGACGTCGACCTCGAGCGGGCTCGCGAGGCTGAAGTCGTGCGCGCCGGCGTCCTCGAGGCGCTGGTTCAGCTCGTCGACGGGAGCCCGAAACGAGCTGTGCGTCGCCTCGTCGGTGATGCGATCGACCCGAAGCTTCATGGGGATTCCGGGATAATAGGGGTCGCGACCTGGAAATCAACGCGGGCCTGCACGCTTGCGGGCCGCCGCGCGTCACTCGTCCCGCGGGCCCGCCGGCTCGGCGGCGCCGCTCGCGCGCTCGAGGCGCCGCACGCGGCGCAGCAGGTCCGGGAGCCGGTGCACCGCCGCCGCGACCCGGCGCCAGAGCCGCACGTCCATCGCCGGGTAGCCGCCGATCACCGACCCCGGGGGGACGTCGTTGTCGACGCCGCTTTGCGCGGCGACGCGGACGTCGTCGCCGATCGTCAGGTGTCCGGCCGCGCCCACCTGGCCGCCGAGCTGCACCCGCGCGCCGAGCGTCGTGCTGCCGGCGAGGCCCGTCTGGCCGGCGAGCAGGGACTCGGGGCCGATCCTGCAGCCGTGCGCGATCATCACCAGGTTGTCGAGCTTGACGCCGTGCTCGAGCCGCGTCGCGCCGATCGTCGCCCGGTCGACGGTGGTGTTGGCGCCGATCTCGACGTCGTCCGCGATCTCGACCGTGCCGATCTGCGGCAGCTTGAAGACCCCCCCGCCGGGCAGCGGGATGAAGCCGAAGCCGTCGCCGCCCACCACCACGCCCGGTCCCAGCGTGACCCGGTTGCCGATGCGGACGCGCTCGCGCACGACGACGTTCGCGTGCGCGACGAAGTCGTCGCCGATCGTGCTCTCCGGGTAGATGACGACGCCCGGAAAGAGACACGCGCGCGCGCCCAGCTCGACACCGTCGCCGACCACCACGCCGGGGGCGATGCGCGCGCCCTCGCCGATGCGCGCGCGCGGCGACACGTGCGCCGTCGGCGCGACGCCGAGCGGCGGCAGCACCGGACGCGCGAACAGGCCGAGGGCCGTCGCGAAGGCGCGGTACGGCTCGTCGACGCGCAGCACCGCGCAGCCCGGACCCTCGACGCCCGGGCCGAGAATGACGGCCGCCGCCCGCGTGCCTGCGAGCTGTGCGACGTAGCGCTGGTTCGAGACGAAGGACAGCGAGCGCGGGCCCGCACGGTCGAGCGGCTGCAGGTCCTCGATCTCGAGCTCGCCGTCTCCTTCCAGGGTGGCACCGAGGGCACGCGCGAGGTCGGCCAGCTTCATCGCGCCCCTCTATCAATCGAAGCGCGCGTTCTCCACGCTCGTCCTTCATCGGCAGGCCGAACATTGCGTTTTCGCCGGCCCGCCTATAGGTAGCCCGTGTGTCGACGCGCGTGCCTCGTGGCGGCGCCGGTGCCCGCCGGCTCGCGCCGGGACTGCTGCTCGCGGCCGTCTGCGCCGGCGTCGGCGGCTGCTCCGCGCAGCGTCCCCCCGTGCCGCCCCGTCCTGAGCTGCCCGCGGTGCTGTTCGTCCCGCCCTGCGATCCGCAGGCGTCGATCGGCATGACCGAGGCCGGTGTCGCGCAGCTCCGCGCGCGCGACGAGGCGTGGCGCACGCACGTCGAGATCCTCGAAGCCGTCATCCGCGGCGAACGCTAGAGGGCCGCGTCGTGGAGCTCGATTTCAGCAAGGGGCTGATCCCCGCGGTGGTGCAGGACCACGCGACCGGCGAGGTCCTCATGGTCGCGTACCTCAACGAGGAGGCGTGGCGCGAGACGCTCGCGACCGGCCGCGCGTGCTTCTGGAGCCGCTCGCGCGGGCTGTGGCGCAAGGGCGAGGAGTCGGGGCACTACCAGGAGGTGAAGGAGCTGCTGGTCGACTGCGACCGCGACACCGTCATCTACAAAGTGGTGCAGCACGGCGGCGCGGCCTGCCACGAGGGATACCGGAGCTGCTTCTTCCGTCGCCTCGAGGACGGCGTGTGGCGAAAGATCGCCGAGCCGGTGTTCGACCCGGCGAAGGTGTACAAGAAGCCGCACGCATGACCGCGAAGCTCAAGGCGCCGCTCAAGCTCGGCATCCCGAAGGGCAGCCTCGAGAACCAGACGATCGAGCTGTTCGCCAAGGCCGGCTGGCGCATCACCACCAGCGGGCGCAGCTACTTCCCCAGCATCGACGATCCCGACATCCGCTGCTCCTTCATGCGGCCGCAGGAGATGTCCGCGTACATCGAAGCTGGCGCGCTCGACGGCGGCATCACGGGTCAGGACTGGATCATCGAGAACGGCTCGCGCGTCCACACGGTGTGCGACCTGGTCTACTCGAAGGTCAGCCTGCAGGGCACGCGCTGGGTGCTGGTGGTGCGCGAGGACTCGCCGGTGAAGACGCCCGAGGACCTGCGCGGCAAGCGCATCGCGACCGAGCTGGTGAACGTGACGCGCAGCTTCTTCTCCGGGCGCGGCATCGACGTCGACGTCGAGTTCTCCTGGGGCGCGACCGAGGCCAAGGTCGCCGAGGGGCTGGTCGACGCGATCGTCGACGTCACCGAGACCGGCTCGACGCTGCGCGCGAACAAGCTGCGCATCGTCGCCGAGCTGCAGACCTCGAACCCGCAGCTCGTCGCGAGCGAGGCCGCGTGGGCAGACCCGCCGCGACGCGAGAAGATCGAGCAGATCGCGCTGCTGCTGCAGGGCGCTCTCGCCGCGCAGGGCAAGGTCGGCATCAAGCTCAACGTCCCGGAGGCGCGTCTCGACGCGGTGATCGCGCTGCTGCCGAGCCTCGCGGCGCCGACCGTCTCGAACCTGTTCCCGACGGCACAGCTGCACGGCGAGAAGTGGTTCTCGGTCGAGAGCGTGATCGCGGAGGCGACGGTGCGCGACCTGATCCCGCGCCTGATCAAGGCCGGCGCGAGCGGGATCATCGAGTACCCGCTCAATAAGATCATTTAGATGAGGGGGACTCT
>JBFMAS010000557.1:0-4897 GCA_040755575.1 Thermodesulfobacteriota bacterium | reverse complement strand
AGGAGCAGGAACGCGAGCCCGAGCGGCATCGGCCAGTGGCCCCAGTACCCTTCCTGCGCGCCGACGCAGAGCACGGCCGCGACGCGGCCCGGCGCCGCGACGAGCGGCAGGAGCTGGCCGCCCACGCTGTGCGCGACGACGCACAGCTTCGGCGGGCGAAGCTCGCTCTCTGCCCAGTCGAGGGCGGCCGTGAGGTCGACCGTGCCCCACTCGGAGAGGCGAGCCGCGTCGCGGCGGATCGGCCCGCCGCGCGATCCACAGACGCCCCGGTAGTCGAACGTGATCGTCGTGATGCCGCGCGACGCCAGGTACTCCGCGTACCTGCGGTAGAGACGGCGGCAGACGCCGGTCGCGCCGGCGACCACCGCCACCGGCCGTCCCTGCTCGTGGACGCCGTGGAGCGACGCGGCGAGCAATCGCCCGTCGGCGCACCGGATGCGGAGCTCCGCTTGCACGGGCTTGCGTCCTCTACAGGAACTTCCGGTTCAGGCGATCGTCGGGCGGATGGAGGTCGAGCTCGTCGAGCGCGGCGCGCGCTCGGGCTGCGAACCGCTGGCGAGCGGCCTCGTTCCCCCTGACGCGGATGCCCCATCGCACCGCGCTGGCCGAGCGCACGGAGTCGCTGCGCCCGAACATGTCCAGCACCTCCGGCCACATGCGCGCGAGCGCGCGCTGGACGGCGTCGCGGCCTTCGGCGGAGCGCAGCGCCTCTTCGGTGATGCGGCGGCCGTGCTCGGTGTGGCGCGTCTCGTCCGCGACGATCCCCGGCATGATCGCGGCCCAGGGCCTGTAGCTGCTCTCCGCCATCTCCTCGATGATCTCGAGCGCGCCCCACTCGGCCAGCCAGGAGGTGATCCCGCGCTCGGCCCAGGTGGTCTTCCCCGAGAGCCAGTCCTGGGGGTAGGCGGTTCGCTCGGCGCCGCGCTCGAGCATGTACGAGGTGTCGACGCCGACCGCCGCGAGCACCCGTGCGCTCACGATGTAGTGCGACATCTCGTCGCGCGCTCCCTCGTAGCAGTACATCCTCTCGTGCGCGTTCGGGGCGATCTGCGAGATGCGCAGGTACTCGGCGACGCCCATCAGCTCGCCCTCGGTGTGGGCGAGCATCTGGTGGAGCAGGACCTGCCGGTACTCCCCGGGCATCCTCGCGAGCTCGTCCGGACCTTCGACCACGATCCTGTCGGACATGGACCCTCCCTCACTCGGCGATCAATCGTCGCCCTTGCGCAGCGTGATGCGCAGCAGCAGCAGACCTCCGCGCTCGAACGCGACGGCAGACATCCGGAGGAACCTCTCGAAGTCGGCCACGCGCGCGCTGCCGACGATGCGTTCTGCGGCCTCCCTGTGCGCCCCGAGCCGGCGCACCCACTCGCGGCACGTCCGCGCGTAGTCGGACCGGTCGTTGCGGATGCGGGTGATCTCGAGCAGCCCCCGGGCCGCGTCGACGATCTCGCCGAGGAACGGGAGATCGGACTCCGGAAAGACGGCGGTCGTGATGAACGGCGAGATCTGCTCCGGACGGAGGGTGCCGTACGCGATCGTCTGCAGCGACATCGCGCCGCCGGGCCGGAGCCATTCCCGGCAGCGGGTGAAGAAGTGACGATACGAGGCCACCTTTCGCTCGCGCGGCAGCTCCCTGCGGACGAAGTGCTCGAAGGCGCCGATCGACAGGATCGCGTCGTACGGCTCGCCGGGCTCGTGCTGCTGCCAGCCCTCGAGCAGAGCCGTGGCCCGCGGCGGGCGACGCGCTTCGATCCAGCTCTTCTGGTCCCGGCTGAGCGTGAGACCGGTGACGCGTCCGACCCGATGGCACTCGACCAGACGCCGCATGGTCGACCCCCAGCCGCATCCGACGTCGAGCACGCTGCGGGCGCCGACCGCTCCGGACTGCCTCGCGTGGTAGTCGATCTTGCGCCGCTGCGCCGCCTCGAGGTCGTCGCCCTCCTCGAACATGGCGCACGAGTAGGTCAGCTCGCTGCCGAGCCAGAGCTGGTAGAACGAAGCGCCGAGATCGTAGTGGAAGCGGATCGCGGCGCCCGATGCGCCGGCGGCTTCCTCGCAGCCCGGCAGGGCGGAAGATCTGTCGTCCAGCGTCGTCATGAGCGACGGATGTAGTCGCTCGCCGGCGAAAGCGACATGGCACGCCATACATAACGTTCGGCTGGCGGGACGAGGGCAGGCGCGAGCCGCTCGAGGCGCCGTTGCGTCGATCGTCGATCAAAAAAATCGCCGTCGGCCGCAGGACGGCCTCCGCTGTGCTGGGTCGTCGTCCTCGGTCGCGAGGGCGTCTAGACTTTCTGGCGCGCGCGCGATACGCAGGGTCGCGCCTCTCCCCGGCAGCACGAAAGACGTCAATGGCGAGCGATCGTACGACGAACGGCGTCGTGACCGTCGACGCGGACGGCCACGTCCTCGAGCCGCGCGATACGTGGCTCCGCTACCTCGAGCCGGGCTTCGCCTTCCTCGCGCTCGACGTCATGGCCGCGTTCACCTCGATGATGACCCGCGGCATGTTCGAGACCTACCCGCGGCTCAAGCTCGCGGTGCTCGAGGCAGGATCGAACTGGATCACCGCGTGGCTCGACCGCCTCGACCACAAGGCCGAGGTGATGCGCCCGTTCTCCACGATGAAGCTCCTGCCGTCGGAGTACTTCAAGCGCCAGTGCCTGATCAGCGCCGAGCCCGACGAGTCCCTGACCGGACCGGTCGTCGAGCACCTCGGCGCGGACTACGTCGTGTGGGCGTCCGACTATCCCCACCTCGACGCCTCGTTCCACGTCGTCGACACGATCCGCGAGCGCATCGCCGCGCTGCCCGCGGAGGCACAGCGCAAGGTGCTCGGCGACAACGCGCTGCGCTTCTACGGGCTTCGCGCGTGAGCGGCGCATGAGCGGTCGCGATCACCCGCGGAACCCCGCGGTGCGCCTCGTCGACGGCGCGTTCTACGGCGACGGCGGCATCGAGAGCCTGCCGGTGCGCTGCTGAGCGCGGGCGCCGCCGCCTACCTCCCGGTCTTCAGGACGGCGACCGCCGCGCTGCCCTGCGCCGCGACGTAGAGGTGACGCCCGTCGCGTGACACGGCGACCGAGCGCGGGTCGCGCAGCGCGCGGCCGTCCGTGCAGAGACCTTCGCTGCCGTCGTCGCTGATGCAGCCCGCCGGCGACGCGAGCTGCGTCAGCCATCCGGTCTTCCGGTCGCGCCCGAACACCGCCACCGCGTCGCTGTCCCTGGCCGCGACGTAGACCCGCTTTCCGTCCCGGCCGACGGTCACGGAGAAGGGCTGCCGGAGCGCGACGCCCGCTTCGCAGACCACGCTGACGTCGTTCCTGGTGCAGTGCATCGGGCGCAGCGTTCCGCTCTTCCGGTCGCGCGCCAGCGCGGCCACCTCGTGGCTGACCGAGGACGCGACGTAGACGTTCCTGCCGTTCGGGCTGATCGTCACGGCCACGGGACCGCCGAGCCCGACCCCGTCGGTGCAGGTCTCGATGCTGCCGTTGTCGGCGATGCAGCCGTCCTCGCCCGGGAGCTGGGTCAGGGCGCCCGTCCTGCGATCGCGGGAGAACACCGCCACGGCGCGGCTCAGCTCGGAGCCGACGTAGACGAACTCGCCGTCCCTGCTGACCGCAACCGCGCGGGCGCCGTCGAGGGCCTTGCCCTGCGTGCACTGCCCGCCGCTGCCGCTCTGGCTGACGCAGCCGTAGGGCTCGGCGAGCTGGGTCAACGCGCCGGTCGCGGCGTCGCGGGCGAACACCGCCACCGCGTCGCTCGCCGAGGCGACGTAGACGCTCCTTCCGTCCGGGCTGATGGCGACGGACGCGGCGCTCCCGAGGCCGATGCCGGGCGTGCATTCGCCGGGAAGGTCCCCGCTGATGCAGCCCGCGAGCCCCGCGAGCTGCGTCAGCGCGCCGGTGCTCGCGTCGCGCGCGAAGAGGGCGAGCGCCGACAGGGTCACCGGATCGCGCTGCTGCGAGACCACGTACACGTGCCTGCCGTCGGGGCTGACCGCCGCCGCGATCGGCACGTGCAGCCCTCTGCCGGTCGCGCAGAGCCCGCCGGTGCCGGTCTGGCTGGTGCAGCCCGTGGGCGACGGAAGCTGCGCCAGCGCGCCCGTCCGCCTGTCGCGAGCGAGCGCCGCCACGCCGCGGCCGTCGGCGAGCGCGACGTACGCATGCCGCCCGTCGTTGCTGAGCGCGACCGAGAAGGCGCCGGTCAGCAGGTCGGCGTCCGTGCAGTCCGGGCTGCCGCCCTCGCTGATGCAGCCCGTCGGGCCGGGATCCTGGCTCGGCGCGTGCTCTGCGCGAGCCGCCGCCGGAAGGACCAGCAGCGCGGCGATCGCCGCGCCGAGGGCCGTCCTCGCCGCCCGGGGCTTCGTTCGAATCGCGTGCCGTCGTGCCGATGCGTGCATGTCGCCGTCCTCCGTGACCGGCTCGAGCGTCGAGCGGGCGAGCGCGGTGGTGTCGAAGGGACGGCGCTACCTTTCGAGTAGCGGGCGGCTACCACGGGCTTGCTCGAGACGCCGACCCGTCGTCGGTACGCTCGGCGACGGTCCGCGCGGGCGCTTCCGGTGGCGCGGCGTCGTTTCCGCGCGGCGGGCACGTGCACCGCCCGGTGGCGCAGCCGAGCCACCACCGGCTCAGGTCGACCAGCCAACCGGTCCGGATCGCACTTTTCCGCTTTCCTTCCCCCGCGTTTCCGGCTCCTTTCTCTGGCGGCGGGCTTGCACGTCTCGCAAGCCCCCGAACCGACACCTCCGAAGGAGAACCCGGCCATGGCGCTCCTCGATCCCCCGCGACCTCGAACACCAAGGGCACCCGCCGCCGCGCTGCTCGGCGCCCTCGCCCTGCTCGCGACGACCCCCACGGCCGGCTGGGCGATCAAGTGGCCGAGCGGCTGCCCG
>JBFMAS010000556.1:0-2430 GCA_040755575.1 Thermodesulfobacteriota bacterium | reverse complement strand
GACGTGCGCCTGCAGGGCGGCGAGCCGTGCGTGCAGCTCGGCGTCGCCGAGCGCCCCCAACGACGGCACCGGCCTGCGCGAGCTGCGCGCCGGCAGCAGCGGCCCCGCGGCGATGCGCAACGGGGTGCCGCGAGCCGTCGCTTGCTGCAGCTCGAGGAAGCGGTTCGCCGCGGTCTCGAGCGCGGTGTACTGCGCCTCGCCGAGCGCGCCGTCCGCCGCGAGCGCACGCCGCGCGGCCGTGAGGTCGGCGCGCGCGTCGTCGAGCAGGGCCGGCAGATGCCGCGCGTGCGGGCGCACGTCCTCGGGGGACAGCGTCGTCGCGTCCTCGGGGTAGGCATCGAGCACGACCAGGCGCCCGCTGTCGATGCTGCGCGCGAGCGTGACGAGCCGTGCCATGCCGAGCAGCAGCGCGCTCCCCCAGTCCGGGCGTGACGACGCCGCGAGCGCGACGAGCCGCGTCTCGAGGGCGGCCGCCCGGCGGCGGAGCGCGTCGAGCTCCTCGCGCGTCAAGTCGGTCTCCGGCAGCGCCACGACGCGGACGACGTCCGTGCGCAGCGGAGCGCCGCGGCGCAGGACGTCGAGCGCGGCGTCGGCGGCGAGCAGCTCTGCGGCGCGCTGCGCGAACGAAGCCTCGCTGACCGGATAGCGGTGCGGCGCGAGGTCCGCGGGCGGTGCGGCGCCCACGGGCAGGAGCTCGACGAGCGCGGCACGCGTCGCGGCCTCGCGGCGCGCGAGCAGCTCGCCGTGGCGCGCCGCGATGCGGGCGCGCAGCGCGGCGAGCGGCTCGACGTCGCCGGCGCCAGGCCGCCCCGGGACGCCGTCCGCGAAGAAGCCGGCGCTCGGCACGTCGACCGCCGCTTCCGCGCCGCCGGCGCGCGCGGCCGCCTGCGCGGCCAGCAGGTCCCGGTCCGCGCGCAGGGCGGCGAGGATCGCGAACTGCCGCTCCTCGAGCAGGAAGCGGTCGTTGAAGTGCCGCCGCAGGAGCGCGCGCGTCTCGGGGGTGACGCGTATCTGCTGCACGTGGACGTCGCGGTTCTGCAGCCCGCCGTACGCGTGCAGGAAGCCGGCGGAGTCGTCGCGGTGCAAGCGCAGCACGCCCTCGGGGTGGTACTGGAAGTGGTACGTCTCGCCGCCGAAGCGGATCGCGACGTGGCCGCCGCTCGCGCTGCCTTCGTTCGCCTCGACGTGCAGGTAGTCGAAGGACGCCGCCGCGGGATCCGGCTCCGCTGCGTGCGCCGGTATGCGGAGCAGCGCGGCGCCGACCAGCAGCGCCGCGACCACGAGACGCATCGCTTCAGGCCTGGCCGTCGTAGCCTCGCTGGATCTCGCGACGGCGCTCGGCGTCGTCGCCGGCGAGCGCGTCGCCGAGCGCGCTCGCGCGCTGCGCCGACGGCGCGCCGCGCCGCAGCCCTTCGCCGACGCCGAGCCACGTCGCTGGCGCCGCCTCCCAGTCGCTGATGCCGTGCCGGCGTGCAACGGCGGCGAGGCCGCGCTGGAAGCCTTCGACGTCGCCCTCGCCGCGCGCGTAGGCTGCCGTGAAGTCGCGGACGTCCTCGCGGTAGAGCGCGGCCGCGTGCTCGCTGCCGCTCGAGGGCGAGCTGCTCTCGCTCGACTTCGACACGCTCTCGCCGCTCGCCGACACCGAGTCCGAGATGCTGCGCGAGCTGTAGTAGAACGAGCACCCCGCGGCGACGACGCACCACGACGTCAGCGCGAGCACCAGACCTGCGATCTTGCCGTTCAAGGTTCGCCTCCCGACACGCGCTGCGCGTGTCAAAGCATTGAAGACCTGCTCACCGTGCTGCTTCAAGACGATCGCGGAGCTCGGCGAGCAGCCCGGGTCGAGCTGCGAGCCACGCCTGCCACGACGGCGCGTCCTGCGGTGGCTCGCCGAGCGGCGCCCAGCGGGCTCCGCGCTGGTCGGCGATCAGCACGCCGACCAGCGACGCCTCGGCGGTGTACGCGAGCGAGCTCACGCAGGACGCTTCGACCCGGACGACCGGCACCACGAGCGCGCCCCCGCAGCGCCGCACGGCGCCCGCCACGAGCTGCGCCTCGTCACGCCGCATGCGCGCTCGCCCCCGCGACGCCGCTCCGTGCCGTGCTCGGGCGCCGACGGAGCCATCTCCCCGCCGCGACCAGCGCGAGCCGCAGCGGGTGCACTCGCGCCCCGAGCGTCAGGTCGGCCGCGAGCCAGTCCTCGACGGTCCACAGCGGCGCGATGCGTACCGCACCGGCCGGATCGGCGAGCGCCGCGACGGCGCAGGCGAGACCGTAGGCCCGGCCCGTCTGCGCCGGGTCCCCGAGCGCGAGCTCCACCCGGCCGCGCGGGCGCTCGATCCGGACCGCACGCCGCTCGAGCGCACGGACGGCGAGCGCGAGGTGCTCGGCGATGCGCCTGGCGCGCTCGCCCGGCGACGTCGCGCGCGA
>JBFMAS010000555.1:0-9335 GCA_040755575.1 Thermodesulfobacteriota bacterium | reverse complement strand
CTTCGCGGCTCGCCGCCCGCCGCGCCGGCCGCGCCAGAGCGGCGACGTACTGGCCGGTGAGGAAGCGGGTCGGCCAGGTGCCCAGGCGCTCCGCGCGATCGGCCACGCGCAGCAGCCGAGCGACGAGCGGCCCGCGCAAGAGGCGCTGCGCTGCCACCAGCACGATGCGGGGAAAGTGGTGCACGGCCGTCATCTCCAGCACCTCGAAGCCGCTGGCCGCGAGCGCTTCGTGCAGCGCGCGCGACCCGTACGTCGCGCCGAGCGGGTACGGCACCACGCCCAGGCGCTGCCAGAGCGGCGCGAGCGTCTGACGCAGGCCGACCAGAGGATGGCGCGGGTTGTCGAGCGTCACGATCAGGCTGCCGGCGTCCGCCAGCACGCGCTCGAGCTCGCGCAGGCCACGGTCGATGTCGCGTCCGTGCGCGAAGTGGTCGAGCGTCGAGTTCGACACCACGGCGTCGAAGCTGCCGGAGCGAAACGGCAGGCGGCGCACGTCGCACGCCACGGCGAGCACCGCACCGTCCGCCGCGGCACGCCGCGCGACGACGGTCGAGACGTCGATCCCGACGACGACGTCGCTCCGCTCGCCCAGCGACGGCGCGAGCCCCGCCGTGCAGCTCTCGTCGTAGAGGTCGGTCTTCAGCACCCGGTGGCGACGCTCGGCGGGCAGCCAGCGGTCGAGCAGCGCGAGCGTCGCGCGGTCCGCGTGCAGCCGCCAGAGCGGGGGCTTTGCGGCGCCGGTCGCGCTCGCGATGCCGTCCCAGTACGCCGAGGAGCGATCGCGTGCCTCCGCCGGGCGGCCCCTCATGCGCCGGTGGTCCGTCCTTGCGAGGCGCTTCCTCCGGGGAGCTGCCACGTGTCGGCGTGCAGCCGGTCGACGAGCTGCGGATCGTGGAACACGGTCCGCTGCTCGCGCGCCGACAGCGTGCGGGCGCCGTCGCGCACCAGGCGCTCGGCGAGCTCCGCGCGCGCGACGCGGATCGACTCGCGCAGCGAGCGCGGCCTGCGCAGCAGCGCGCGGTGCAGCGCGTTGACGTAGGGATCGACCAGCGCCCGCATCAAGCCGTCGCGCTGCCCGGCGGGCAGGCTCGCGGCCGCCTCCTGCGCGGCGCGCTCGTTGTCCCACAGGTCGCGCAGCTCCTGCGGCGGCGACGTCTCCTCCGGCGTCAGGAAGAGACCGAGCCGGCGTGCGCGCTCGCCGAGGCTCACGCGGCTCGACAGCACCGAGGTCGGGACGGACAGCAGCAGCGCCGCGATGATCGGCGTGACCCACCAGAAGTAGTCGGGGTTCAGCCAGTAGAGGCCGACGCCCCACGCGGTGGCGAACAGCGTGTCGAGGCCGTGGTGGCGCAGCGCCTCGCCCCAGCCCGTCTCGGCATCCTCGCGGCCCTGCGACTTCCAGGTCACGGTCCGGCCGAGCAGGTTCTGCACGACGAACCTGGTGTGGAACACCATGCGAATCGGCGCGAGCAGCGTCGACAGCAGAAGCTCGACCAGGACGCTCGCGAAGAGCCGGGCGAGGCCGCCGTGGGCGCGCGTCCGTCCGCGCAGCGCGACCAGCAGGATGCTGAGCAGCTTCGGCAGGAACAGGATGGCGGCGGTCACCGCGAGCAGCGACAGCGCCCAGTCCGGGCGCCAGATCGGCCAGTCGGGAAAGAGGCTCGGCCCGTCCGGGAAGTAGTCCGGCTCGCGCAGCACCATCAGCACCGCCTCCACCGTGCTGAGAGCGAGAAAGGCGAACCACAGCATCGCCGAGACGTAGGACAGGGCGCCGTTCAGGAAGAGCACGCGGTGCGCGCCGAACAACCCTTCGCTGAACAGCAGCCGCAGGTGCTGCAGGTTGCCCTGGCACCAGCGCCGGTCGCGCTTCATCTCCTCGAGCAGCGTCGACGGCACCTCCTCGTAGGAGCCCGGCAGGTCGAACGCGAGCCACAGCGTCCAGCCGGCCCGGCCGAGCAGCGCCGCCTCGACGAAGTCGTGGCTCAGGATCTCGCCGCCGAGCGGCGGCTTGCCCGAAAGCCGCGGCAGCCCGCAGTGCCGCATGAAGGGCTCGATGCGGATGATCGCGTTGTGTCCCCAGTACTGGCCGTCGCCGAGCTGCCAGTAGTGCAGGCCGGCGGCGAACATCGGGCCCGAGACGTGGCTCGCGAACTGCTGCACGCGCGCGAGCAGCGAGCGGCGGTTGACCGCGACCGGCACCGTCTGGATGAGCCCCACCTCCGGGCTGCGCTCCATCATGCGGACGAGCTTCGCGAGCGAGTCGCCCGTCATCAGGCTGTCCGCGTCGAGCATGACCATGTAGCGGTACTTGCGCCCCCAGCGGCGACAGAAGTCGGCGACGTTGCCGCTCTTGCGCTTCTGGCGGATCCGGCGCCGCCGGTAGAACACGTGGTCGAAGCCGCCGATCTCGCGGCACCACGTCGCCCACGCGACCTCCTCGCGCGCCGCGGTGTCGGGCGACGACGAGTCGCTGAGGATGAAGAAGTCGAAGTGCCGGACGACGCCCGCGCGCTCGAGCGACGCGTGGATCGCCTTCAGGCCGGCGAACACGCGCTCGACCGGCTCCTCGGCGATCGGCATGACGATCGCGGTGCGCGCCTCTGGCGTGATCGGCTCGCCTTGCGGCGCGTCGGCCAGGGTGGTGATGGCGAAGCGGTCGCGCCGGCCGACCAGCGTGAAGAACCCCAGCGTCGCGGTCCAGAAGCCGATCGAGATCCAGCCGAACAGCGCGCCGAACAGGACGACGATCGCGACCTCGATCCAGGTGCTGCCCTGGTCGGGCAGCACGTTCACCATGAAGCCGCTCGCGATGATGCTCGGGATGAGGACCAGGATCACCAGCAGCAGGCGGCGCCGCGCCGCGACCCGCGTCCACGGCAGCTTGCGCCGCTGGCGACGCAGCTCCGCGCCGAAGCGCGGCTGCTCGGACTCGCTCCCCGCGCGGCGACGGCGGAACAGCCGGCGCAGGAAGCGCCGCTCGATCTTCTCCGGCACCATCGAGCCCCGGAGCAGCGGGGGCCCCGACCACAGCACGCCGTCGCGCATCGGCAGCGCCGCCCCGGGCTCCGCCGCAGCCGGCGCCGGTCCGAAGGCGCGCTCGACGCGCCAGGCGAGGAACGGATCGGTCTCCGGATCCCACGGCGCGCGCAGGGCGCCGCCACGCTCCTCGAGGATCTCCTCGAGGGCACGGAGCGTCTCGGCGACGGCGTCGCTGTCGGCGCGCCACGGCTGCACGTGCAGCGCCCGCTGCACCGCCTCGCGCGCGAGCATCGCGCGCTCCTCGGCCTCGAGGCCGAGCGCCGCGAGGTAGGCGAGAGCGCGCGACTGCGCGCCCTGCCAGTCCTGGAACAGACGATCGGCCGGCACCTCGAGGAGCGGCCCCGCTCGTCGCTCCGCCGTCCGCCTCGCCCGCTCCGCGGCGAGGTCCGCCGCTGCCTGGTTGCCTCCCTCGCTCACGGCACGATCACGTACGACCACGTCTCGGTGAGCGTGTCGCCGCCGCTGTCGAGGAAGGCGCGCACGTCGACCGGTCCGCGGTGCTGCGGACGGAGCTGGAAGGTGAGGCGCCAGCCGCCGCCCGGCTCGTTCTTGATCACCTGCTGCTCGAGGAGCGTCGCCGAGTCGTCGCCGCCGGCGATGCTGACGACGCCGCGCAGGACCCGGTCCGCCGGGATCTTGTCGAGGGTGGGCCCGCCGAAATCGATCACGAAGCGGTGCGCGTTCTCGGCGCTGCCGAAGTCCCTCCTCGTCGCGAGCACGCGCCCGCCGGGAGGACGCTTCGGATCGTCTCCGTACCACGAGAGCGTGTACGCGTAATCGTACGGCGTGCCCGGCTTCGGACCGTCCGCCGGCACCCAGTAGGTCACGATGTTGTCATTGACGTCCGACCTGGTCGGGATCTCGACGAGCTCGACGCGTCCCTTGCCCCAGTCCCCGTGCGGCGTCACGAAGGCGCTCGGGCGCAGCTCGGAGCGCGCCTCGAGGTCCTCGTAGCTGGCAAAATCGCGATCGCGCTGGATCAAACCGAAGCCCTTCGGATGCTCCGTCTGGAAGCTCGATACGTGCAGCGTACGCGGGTTGTCGAGCGGTCGCCACAGCCACTCGCCGGTCCCGGTGTGCACGAGCAGACCGTCCGAGTCGTGCACCTCGGGACGATAGTCCACGATATCGCGCAACGTGTCGACCGTGTTCTCGCCGTGGAAGAACATGCTGGTCAGCGGGGCGAGGCCGACCTTGGCGATCTCGCGACGCAGGAAGAGGCGGACCCGGACGTCCATGTCGGTCTCCTCACCCGGCCGGATGGTGAAGGAGTAGGCGCCGGCGACGCTCGGGCTGTCGAGCAGCGCGTAGAGCACCATCTCCTTCGCGCCCGCCTTCGGACGCACCAGCCAGAACTCGCGGAAGTAGGGGAACTCCTCGCCCGAGGACTCCGCCGTGTCGATCGAGAGGCCGCGGGCCGACAGACCGAAGACCTCCTTCTTGCCGAGCGCGCGGAAGTAGGACGCCCCGAGGAACACGGCGACCTCGTCGTGGTACTTCGGCGTCTTGATCGGGTAGTGGATGCGAAAGCCGGCGAAGCCGACATCCTGCGGTACCTGGCTCGCGAACTTGTTGCCCCCGTAGTCGAAGAGGCTCGGCGAGAACTCGAGGGGCTTCGCCTCCTTGCCGTCGACCACGTTGATCCGCACCGGCCGGTCGTAGAACAGCCCGAGGTGGAAGAGCTGCACCTGGAAGCCGGGGCGGTCGCGCCAGAGCGCGCGGTCCGTGCGGAAGCGGATGTCGCGCCACTGGTCGTAGCTGATCTGCAGCAGCCAGTCGGGGACGCCGCCGCGCGTGTCCTTGAACGGCGCCGCCGCGAGCTCCTGCGCGCGCTTCGCGACGTCCTCGAAGCCGAAGGTGGCGCCCACCGCCTCGATCGTCGGGGAGAGCACGACCAGCGCCGCGAGCACGCACGCCGGGACCCATCGCCGGCCGGCGCGCACCACCGCCTCCCGGCGCGCACGCGGCATCCCTTCCGCCTCCGTCATGTCCAGCACAGCCGGTGAAGATCTCGTACGCGAGCCCGAGGTTCAAGGCGGCGCCGAGCATGCCGGTCACCCTTACAAGCGGCGCACGACTTGCAGCGTGCCGCGCGCGTCAGCGGACCGCGGGCGCGCGCTTCTCGGGCTCGGCGACCGGCTCCTGGCGCGCGTCCTCGCGGCCCTCGCCGTACTCGAGGACCTCCACGCGGACCCGGCGCTCGCCGAACTCCTTCGCCTGGCGTTCGCTCTCGACGAAGACGTCGAGCTCGCGCCCCTGGAGCTTGCGGCCCTTGTCCTTGACGACGTACTCGCCCGCGTACGGACCCGCGTCGTGCAGGCGGATCCGCGAGCCGAGCGGCAGCACATCCGGGTCGGCTGCGACGATGCCTTCCTTCGCCTCGGTGCCCGAGGCGGTCTCGCCCTCGATGACGTAGGCGGTTGCCTCGTACCAGCCGTCGTCCTTGCCCGCGGCGTGCGCCGTCGCGGCTCCGCCCAGGATCGTCAGCGCGGCCGCGACGGCCGCGACCTTCCGCGAGCTCTCGAGCTTCATGCGCGTCCTCCGGTGGAAGCGCAGCAGCAACGCGCATACCACGGGATCGGACACCGAGCGGAGAGCGGAGGCGGGGAATCCCCGATCCTCAGGGGGTCGTCTTCGCCTTCGTCGTCGTCGCCGCGCCGGCGGTCTCGGCGCTCGTGCCCGCCTCCCGAGCCGTCTTCTTGCCGGCGCGCTGCCGCGCCATGCAGTTCTCGACGCGCTTGACGCGTGTCCCGAGCTCCGAGGCGACCTGCTCGGCCGTCTTGCCACCCGCCATCGCCGCCGTGATGTCCTTGCAGGCGACCCTCGCCGCCTTGTCCGCCGCCGGTGCGCCGGCCGCGCTCGCGAGCAGCAGCGCGGCGGTGAGCGTGGTCACCACGAGCCTCGTCATCGTTCGTCTTCCTCCCCGCCCCTGCTTAGCCTCGCGGGGTGCGGCGAACAACGGCGCGGCGGCGCTTCACGGGACGACGCGACGGCGGTCTGCCTCGATCGCGCGCGCCACGACGTCCAGCAGCAGCTCGTCGTCGAACGGCTTCTTGAGGAACGCGTGCGCGCCGGCGGCGCGCGCTCGGCTCTCGGTGGTGGCGTCCGCATAGCCCGTGATGATGATCACCGGCCAGCTGATGCCGCGTGATTGCAGCTCGCTCTGCACGCCGAGCCCGCCGATGCCCGGCATGCGCACGTCGAGGACCAGACAGCCGGTCCGATCCGGGTCGCACTCCCGCAGGAAGTCCTCGCCGGTGGCGAACGTCTCGACCGCGAGCCCTTCCGACTCGAGCAGCCAGCGCAGCGAGCTCCGCATGGCAGGGTCGTCGTCGATGACGAATACGGTCGACTCCTGGACCACGTCATTCTCCCTGCACGGCCGGCAGCGAGACGCGGAACGTCACGCCCCGATCCGGATTGCGGATCACCGAGATGCGTCCGCCGTGTGCACGCACGATCGAGCGCGTGATCGCAAGCCCCATGCCGAGGCCGGCTCGCTTGGTGGTGAAGAACGGCTCGAAGACCCGCTCGGCGAGCTCCGGGTCGAGCCCCTCGCCGCAGTCTCGTACGTCGACCTCGACGAAGCCTTCGTCCGCCGCACGCGTCTGGATGACGAGCAGCCGGTCGTCCGCCGAGCTCTGCATCGCCTCCATGCCGTTGCGGACGAGGTTGAGCAGAACTTGCTCGATCTGGATCCGGTCGACGCGCACCGACGGCAGATCGGCCGCGAGGTTGAGCGTGACGTTGACGCGACGCTTGCGTGCCTCGCCCGCCACGAGCTGCACGACCTCGCGGACGAGAGCGTCGACCTGCGCCGGCTCGTGCACCGGCTTCTGCTTGCGCACGAACAGCAGCAGCCGCTGCACGATCTCGTCGGCCCGCATCGCCTGGGCCGCGATCTCCTCGATCGGCTCGAGCAGCGACGCTGCCGCCGCCATGCCGGACTTGAGCCGCCGCGTGCAGCCTCGCGCGTAGCTGACGATCGCCGACAGCGGCTGGTTGATCTCGTGGGCGAGCCCGGCCGCCATCTCGCCCATGGTGCCGACGCGCAGGACGTGCGCGAGCTCCGCCTGGCGCGCCCGGGCTTCCTCCTCTGCGATCTTGCGCTCCGTGATGTCCTGCGCCGCGGCGTAGACGCGCATGATGCCGTGCCGCTCGTCGCGCTCGGGACGCCCGCTCTCGCGGATCCAGCGGACGGCGCCGGACTTGGTCACGATCCGGAACTCGCTCGTGTCCGGCTCGCCGAGGACGAGGCGCTGCACGCGGGCGAGCGCGATCGGTCGGTCGTCGGGGTGGACGATGCTGAAGCCTCCGCCGCTCCCCTCCAGCGCGCGCATCTCGTCGTGCGAGTAGCCGGTGATCCGTGTGAAGGCGCCCGCGACCCAGTCGACGGAGACGCGGCCCATGCGGTCGATGCAGAACGCGTAGGCGTAGTCGGAGGTCAGCTCGGAGATCGCGCGGTGGCGGGCCTCCGACTCCTGCAGCGCCTGCTCGGCGCGTGAATGCTCGCTCATGTCGCGCAGAACGAGCGCGAAGCCGCGCACGTCGCCGCGCTCGCCGGGCACGACGGTCAGGACGGCGCGCGCCCAGAGCCGGCGCCCGCCGGGCGTCATGCGCCAGCCCTCGCCCTCGACCTGGCCGGCACGCGCCGCCGCGGCGAGGTCGAGCTCCGGCCGGCCGGCGTCGACGTCCTCCAGCGTGTACAGCGTGGAGAACGGCTGCCCGACGGGATCCGCGCCGGGCTCGTCGCCGAGCGCGCCTTGCCAGCCGGTGATGCGACCGCGCGCGTCGAGCGTGCAGAAGCAGACGTCGCGCACGCCGGCGAGAAGCAGGCGGAGCCGCTCCTGCGGCGGGCAAAGGTCGTCGCCGGCCTGCCAGCTTCCGGGATCGGCCGCCACGCGCCCTGCTTTCCGCGCGCCCGTCATGATCCGCTCCCGTTGTGCCTCAGCCGTCCCGCCCGCCACAAGATGCTTCCGTCGCCTCGGCAGGACGCGGAGACCAGGCGAGCGGCGCACGCGCGGTGGGATCTGGCGTCGGCTACCGGAAGCGGTCCGCGCGAGCCGCCTCCCCACCGTTGGAGACGGCCCGCGCGGTACCGGCCCCGGAGCGGCGCATCGGATTCCGATCTGCCGCTTCGGCCCTCACCCCGGGGGTGCGCAAGCGGCCGACATCGGAGCCCGTGCCCGAACCGGGCAGCTCCACGAATCGTGGATTTCGCGCCGAGGGTCAAGTACGAAAATGTACCCGCGGCCGCCGTACTACTACGTGCCGGCGGGGGGAGCACAGGCGAGGCTGATGCGCACGAGCTCGGCGAGCGACTCGCAGCCGAGCTTCTCCATCAGCCGTGCGCGATGGCCCTCGACGGTGCGCGTGCTCAGCCCCAGGTGCTCGGCGACCTCCTTGTTCGCCTTGCCGACGACCAGGAGGTCCATCACTTCGCGCTCGCGCGGGCTTAGGGTGGCGAGCCGCGCTTGCATGTGAGCGCGCTCCTCTCCGTCGCGCCGGCGGTCGCGATCCTTGTCGATCGCCTGCTGGATGCGATCGAGGAGCTGCTGATCGTTGAACGGCTTCTCGACGAAGTCGACGGCGCCCATCTTCATCGCGCGCACGGCCATCGGCACGTCGCCGTGTCCCGTGATGATGATGGTCGGGATCGACACGCCGCGCTTGGCGAGCTCGTCCTGCAGATCGAGGCCGCTCATGCCGCGCAGGCGGACGTCGAGCACGAGGCAGCCCGGCCGGCTCGCGTCGTAGGCGTCGAGGAAGGCCTGCGCGCTGGCGCACGACTCGACGCGCAGGTCGACCGACTCGACCAGGAAGCGCAGGCCGTCGCGGACGGCGGCGTCGTCGTCGACGACGTAGACGATGGCGTCAGACGGCATGCGGGATCACCAAGCGGCTCGAGGGACGCTCGTACGCGGTCCTGCAGTAGGATCTGGACACTGTGCCTCCCGTCGCGCGAAAGGAAGCGATGCGGCGCATCCTAAACTCGATCATGGGTTCGGGACAACCATCGCGGCGCACGGCGGGCGAGGAAAATGCCGGCCGTACGCGCGCTCGACGACGGCATGCGACGCTCGCCGGCGCGCCTCCCGGCGTTGCCGAGCGACTGCCCTGGCGGCTGCGATGAGCGCTCTCCCGGCGGCGCCCCGCGCGACGCGGCTCGAGTTTCGCCGTCTCGCGGACGACGACGCCGAGAGCGTCGTCGCACACTGGAACGATCCCGAGGTGCGGCGCTTCCTGTGGGACGACGCCGTCCGTGACCCGCGAGCGGGCGCAGCCGGTGCTCGACG
>JBFMAS010000554.1:0-4611 GCA_040755575.1 Thermodesulfobacteriota bacterium | reverse complement strand
TCCCGACGGTGCCGCCTAGCGCGTCCCCGGCGCCGTCCGCGAACGACGACTGCCGGCGCGCCGAGAGCGCGTGGCGCAGCGCGGCCGCCGCGGCGCGCGCGCCCCTCGCGCGTCTCGACGCCTGCCTCGCCGGCGGCCGGCCACCCTGCGCCGAGCTCGCGGTCGAGCTGCGCCGCGCGCTCGGCGAGCTCGCGGCGGCGGAGGAGCGCTTGCGCTGGCTGTGCGGGGAGGCGCGCCCGTGACGCTGCCGGTCGACCTGCTGCAGCGGCGGCCGAGCCCCGAGCGCTACGACGCGGTCGTCGTCGGCGCGGGGATCGCCGGCCTCACGTGCGCGGCCGTGCTCGCGCGCGGCGGGGCGCGCACGCTGCTGGTCGAGGCCGGCAAGCGGGCGGGCGGCCAGCTGCAGACCGTGTCGCACCAGGGCTACGCGGTCGACGTCGGGCCGCTCTTCTGGGATGCGGCGGGCCTCGCCGAGGTCTTCGCGGCGGTCGGCACGAGCGAGGTCGAGCTCGGCGCGCTGCACGCGCGCGACGCCGTGCGCCTCGTCGTCGCGCGCGAGGGCGGCAGCACGTTCGAGCCGCTGCGGATCCCGGTCCCGGGCGGGACGACGTCGCCGTCGACGCTCGACGCCGTGCGCTCGCTCTACGGCGTGCCGCCGCGCGTGTTCGCGAGCGTCGGCGAGCTGTACCAGGATCTGCTCCAGGCGAGCCCCGAGCAGCTCGAGGGCTGGCGCGCGACGACGCTCGACGCGTGGCTCGCGGAGCGCGCGCCGGAGCCGGTGGTCGCGGCCGCGATGCGGCGCAGCGCGCTGCTGCTCGGCGCGCAGGCGCCCGAGCGCGCGTCGCCCGCGATGCTCGCGCAGCACGCGCGCTGGCTCGCGTCGCCGCGCGCGCCGGGCATCATGACGGCGGGCGACGGACCGGTCGCCGGCACGCGCGGCATCGTGCAGGGGCTGGTCGACGCGTGCATCGACGCGGGCGTCGAGCTCCGTCTCGGCACCCGCGCGACCGGCATGGGGATCGTGCGCAACCGCTTCGGCAAGCTGCAGGTGCGGCGCGAGGAGCACGCGTTCGCGGACGAGGTGCTGGCGGAGCACTGCGTGCTCGCGCTGCCGCGCGCGGCCTTCGCCGGCGTGCTGACCTCCGAGGTGCGCCACGCGCTCGACGCCTCCTTCCCGCCCGTCGCCGGCTTCGGCGCGGTCGGCGTCGCGTGGGCGCTGCGCGGCGTTCCGGAGATGCGCGGCGCCGGCTCGCCGGAGGAGGCGCCGCTCGTGCGCCTCGTGCCGCCGGCCGACGCGAGCGGGGGGACGTTCACCGCGCCGGTGACGCTGTACTGGCCGAGCCTGCGCGCGCCGCGCGTCACGCCGCCGGGACACGCGCTGCTGATCGCGCAGGCCGCGCTGCCCGACGGAGCCACGTCCGACGCGTTCGAGGTCGGACGGGTGCTGGCGCTGCTGCGCACCTACGTGCGCGAGGTGTTCCCCGCGCTGCCCGAGCTGCTCGACTGGGAGCGGCACTGGATCCATCCGCTCGGACCGCCCGATCCCTTCGTCGCCCCGGCGCTGCCGTCCGCGGCGCCGGGCGTCAAGGGCCTGTGGCTCGCCGGCGCGGAGGTCGCGACGACCGGCGCGCTCACGACCGGCGTCGCGGCCGCGGCGCTGTCGGGCAAGGAGGCTGCCGACCGCATCCTCGGCCGCTGAGCCGTCGCTCCGGTGAGGCCACGATGGCCGGGGCCGCCGCGCGACCGGCGTCGGTGGCGCAGCTCACCACGCGCCGTCCCAGCGGTCGCGCGCCGCGAACGCCGCGACCGGCGGCCGCGCGAGCGGACGGAACGGCTCCTCGGGATAGCCGAGCGGCAGCAGCGCCACGACCTCGACCGTCGCCGGGATGCCGAGCAGGCCGCGCAGCTCCTCGTGGCGCAGGCGGTGCAGCGTCGTCAGCACCGTGCCGACGCCGTGCGCGCGCGCGGCGAGGATCAGGTTCTGCACCGCGGGCAGCACCGAGGCGAGGACCGGCACCGGGTCGCGCCACTCGAGCTTCGCGTCGACCATCACGTCGAGGCGCCGGCGGTCGAGGCACGCGGCGACGATCACCGGCGCCTCGCCGAAGTGCTCGGCGAGGTAATCCACGTTCTCGAGCATGCGCGCCTCGGCGCGCGAGCGCGCCGGGCGTGCGTCGTACGCCTGGCGCCCGATCTGCCATGCGCTCGCGTAGAGGTTTCCGATCGCCTCGCGCAGCTCGGCGTCGCGCACGACGACGAAGCGCCAGGGCTGCGAGTTCATGCCGCTCGGCGCATAGCTCGCGGCGCGCAGCATGCTCTCGATTGCCTCGTCCGGAATCGGGTCGCGACGCAGCCGTCGCTGTGCGCGTGCGGAGCGCACAACCTCGTCGAAGTCGTTGCTCTCGTTCACGCGCCGAGCATCGCGCGGCATGGCGCGCTCGTCAATCATACGGAAGAGCGTAAAGAAGTTTCCGCTCGGCGTGAAATCGTTTGCAAGCCGATGAAGTTTGGATTACAGCGGCGCTCCACTTTGGGGGGCGAGCCCGAGGGGGCGGGTTGTGGGGTTGCGGAGCGGCATCGCAGGAGGTGTGGACGATGCGCGTTCGCGAGGACGTCGTCGGGGCGGGGGGCTTCGGCGACGACGCTGATCTTGCTTCACCCGTCGGCTGCGCGCTGCGACCGGAGTACACGTTCGCGCGCTTCGTGGTCGGCGAGAGCAACCGGGAAGCCTACCGCGTCGCGCGCAAGGTCGCGCGCGTCGAGCCCGGCGACGCGACCAGCGACTCGCTGTACCTGTACGGCGGCGTCGGCGTCGGCAAGACGCACCTCGCGACGGCGATCGGGCACGCGGTGCGCGCGCGGCACGGCGACGGGGCGGTGCTCGCGCTCGCGGCGGAGCGGCTCGCCGAGTGGTGGCGCGGCGAGGGCCGCGAGCGCCGCGCGCTCGAGGAGGCGCTGCACGACGCGCGGCTGCTGATCGTCGACGACGTGCAGTTCCTCGCCGGCGACGCGCGCCGCCGGGATCAGCTCCTGCGCGAGGTCGACCGCTCGCGCGCCGGCGGACGTCAGGTCGTGCTCACCTGCGACCTGCCGCCGCAGGCGACGCCGGACCTCGCGCTGCCGCTCACCGGCGGCTCGGGCGCCGTCCGCGCCGCCGAGATCGGCCCTCCCGACCCGCAGCTCCGCCGCCAGATCCTGATCGACAAGGCGGCCCGGCTCGGCAGCGAGCTCGCGTCCGACGTCGCGACGTTCATCGCCGGGGTGGCGCCCGCGAGCGTGCGCGCCCTCGAGGGTGCCCTGTACCGCGCGCTCGAGTTCGCGGCCGCCCTGCGCCTGCCGCTGTCCGTGCCGGTCGCGGCGCGCGCCCTCGACCCGTGGCGCCGCAAGCCGCCGCCGCCGACGCTCGACGCCGTCGCGAGCGCGGTCGCCGGCGCATTCGGCGTGCCGCGTCGCGACCTCCGGCGCGCATCGCGTCGTGACCGCGAGACCGTCCTCGCCCGCCAGGTGGCGATCTACGTCGCACGGCGCCTGTCCGACCGGCCGCTGCAGGAGGTGGCCGCGGACTTCGGCTGCCGCGACCACAGCGCCGCCGCGCACGCGTGCGCGCGCGTCAAGAGCCGGCTGTCGGCCGACGCGCGGCTCGCGGAGCTGGTCCGCGACATCGAGTGCTCGCTCGGGCGTGGCTCGGACGCCGCGGCCCACCGCACGGCGCGTCAGGCGCAGCCTTCGGGGGCGCGCTGAGCGGCAGAAGGCGCTCGCGGGGGCGCACGAGCAGGACGCAAGAAATCGAGCGTCTGCGCAAGACGCCGCCACGCCTCGCCTGGATGCAACTCGGTCGAGCCTGCGGCCGCGCCGATTGTCCTTGGAAAATGGGACCTGCGATGGCACTGAACTTGCCGAGTGCGGTCCGACGACCGACCCTCTTCCCTTCTCGATTCCGGAGGCCACCAGTGATCATCGACAGGCACACCTTCATCGACCTCGCCACGCACCTGGAGGGTGCCTCCGAGGGAGTCCTCGACATCACCCGCCGCTGCGTCGCGCTCTGCGAGGAGGGCGTCGGCGACGCCCGCCCGGAGGGGCCGACCTGGATGGGCCTCGTCGAGTCGTTGATCACGGTCAACGCCGAGCTGACGGCGCTCGAGCAGACGCTCCGCGCGCTGCTCGAGGCGAACCGCGAGGAAGAGGAGGACGTCGCGCGGCGCTCGCTGCGCCGCACGCCCGCCGCGGCGTGAGCCGCCGCGCCGAGGGCGCCGGCCGCACGCCGGCGCTCCGCGCTACATCCGCTGGTTGAGGATCTGTCCGACCGAGGTCGCGAGCGCGGCGAGGCCGATCGCCGCCATGGTCAGGACGAACACGAGCTGACCGAGACGCGAGCTCGTGGCGGCGGGCCTCGGGCGCGGCGGCGGTGCCGTCCGCCGCGGCAGCGCGAGCATCGGCGCCCGTCCCGGGACGAGACGCAGCTCCGGCCGCGGCACCTGCACCCGGCTGCGGCGTGGCCGCGCGTTCGAGGCGACGAGCCGCAGGGCGCTGCGCCGGCGGCGCGCCGGGCGGGCCGGCGGCGGACCGGGCAGCGGCCGGGCGAGCGGAGCGAGGCGCCGGCTGCCCGGC
>JBFMAS010000553.1:0-2649 GCA_040755575.1 Thermodesulfobacteriota bacterium | reverse complement strand
CCTCGTCGACCTGCTCCTCCCGCATCGCCGGGAAGAACGGCAGCGCGAGGCAGGTGTCGCCCGCCGCCTCGGCGACCGGGAAGTCGCCGGGCCGGAAGCCGAAGCGCTCGCGGTAGAAGCGCTGCAGGTGGATCGGCGGGAAGTACTGCCGGGCCGGGATGCCGCGCACCGCGAGCTCGTTCATCGCGAGGTCGCGCAGCGCGCGCGTCGCGAGGCGGATCACGTAGACGAACCAGCTCGTGCGCGTCGTCCACGGCGCCACCTGCGGCAGCGTGATGCAGTCGTGGCCGGCGAGGCGCGCGTCGTACCAGGCGGCAACGCGCTCGCGCCCGGCGAGCAGCTCGTCGAGGCGCGCGAGCTGCACGATCCCCAGCGCGGCGGCGAGCTCGTCGAGCCGGTAGTTGTAGCCGAGCCGCGAGTGCTCGAGCCAGCCGTCGAACACGTCGCGGCCCTGGTTGCGCAGGCTGCGGAACAGCACGTCCCAGTCGGCGCGGTTGGTGACGACCATGCCGCCCTCGCCCGTCGTCATCTGCTTGTTCGGGTAGAAGGCGAACACGCCCGCGTCGCCGAGCGCGCCGACCGCGCGACCATTGTACTCGGCGCCGATCGCCTCGCAGGCGTCCTCGATCACCGCGATCCCGTGACGCTCGGCGAGGTCGAGGATCGCGTCCATGTCGCACGGCTGGCCGAAGACGTGCACCGGCAGGATCGCCTTGACGCGCTCGCCGCGCCGCAGGAGCTTCGCGAGCTCGAGCTCGAGGCGGGCGGGGTCGATGGTCAGCGTGTCGCGCTCGACGTCGACGAACCACGGGGTCGCGCGCTCGTAGAGGACGCAGTTCGCCGAGGCGACGAAGCTGAACGGCGTCGTCAGCACGACGTCGCCCTCGGCGACGCCGGCCGCGATCATGCACAGGTGCAGGCCGGACGTGCCGCTGCTCACGCCGACGCCGTGCGCCGCCTCCACGCGCGTCGCGAGCGCGCGCTCGAACTCGTCGAGCCGGGGGCCGAGCGCCAGCACCGGGGTCGACAGGACGTCGAGCACCGCCGCGCGCTCCGCGGCGCCGATGCTCGGCTCGCACATGGGAATCCTCATCTCGACGACCTCATCTCAGCAACCTCGTCAGGGGATTGGCCTCGGCGAGCGAGCGAGCACGGCGCGCTTCCGCGGACGGCGCGGCCGCCTGCGCCGACGCCCCCGCCGCGACGCCGCGGGCTCGCGCGTCCATCTCGTGCGCCGGCACGCCGACGTACGTCCGTCCGCCGCGCAGGCGCTTGACGGCGACCGCGCCGGCGCCGATCACGGCCCAGTCGCCGACCGCGAGGCCAGGCAGGACGAGCGCGCCCGCGCCGATCTCGCAGCCCTCGGCGATCTCCACCTCGCCCGAGAGGTGCGCATCCGGATGCAGCGTCACGAAGTCGGCGAGCGTGCCGCCGTGCGCGACGAGACAGTGCGTGTTGACGGTGACGAAGCGCGCGAGCCGCACGTTCACGGTCAGCACGGCGCCCGGGCCGACGTACGAGCCGGCGCCGATCGTCACGTTGGGACCGACGATCGCCGACGGGTGCACGACCGGCGCCCAGACGTGGTCCGGCACGCGCAGCCGGCGCACCATCGCGGCCTTGGTGCGCGGCAGGCCGACGCCCATCACGAGCCGCGTGTCGGCGCGGCCCGCCTCGCGGGCGGCAAGCGTGACGCCGCCGATCACGGGGCCGAGCCCGCTCGGCAGGTCGCCGATCGCGATCGCGTCGTCGAGGAACGCGATCTCGCACTCGCTCTCCGCGCCGATCGCGCGGATCTCCTCGCGCAACGACCAGGCGACCTCCTGTGCGTGTCCCGACGCTCCGATCACGAGGTAGCGCATCGCGTCTCCTCCCGGTGCAGCGACTCGCGCCGCACGCTGCCGAGGAACTCGGGCATGGTGACGTGGCCGGCGGCGCTGATGCCGCGGCGGCTCACGACGGCTGCGACGGTACGCGCGAGAAGGCGCAGGTCGAGCGCGAGGCTCCGCTGCTCGACGTAGCGGACGTCGAGCTCGAGGCGCTCGTCCCAGTCGAGCGCGTTGCGTCCCTCGACCTGCGCGAGGCCGGTGATGCCGGGCCGGACCTCGTGGCGGCGCGCCTGGCGCGGCGTGTAGCGCTCGAGGTACTGCGGCAGGAGCGGCCGCGGTCCGACCAGCGACATGTCGCCGCGGACGACGTTCCAGAGCTGGGGCAGCTCGTCGAGCGAGGCCGCGCGCAGCAGCCGGCCGATCGGCGTCAGGCGCTCGGCGTCCGGCTCGCCGCCGGAGCGCATGGTGCGGAACTTGAGCAGCGTGAACGGGCGGCCGCCGAGGCCCGGGCGCGACTGCCGGAACAGGACCGGCGCTCCGTCCGCGGCGCGCACGGCGAGCGCGATCGCCAGCATCGGCAGCGCGGCGACCGCGAGCAGCGGCAGCGCGAGCGCGAGGTCGAGCGCGCGCTTCACGAGGCGCGCCCCTCGCGGGCGGCGGCCGCGACCGCGGCGCTCGGCAGCGGCGCCGCCGGCACGCGCGGCGCTGCGGCATGTCGTGCGTCCGGCAGCAGGCTCCTGAACAGCGCCTCGATCTGCTCGCCCTGCAGGCGCCGGTCGAAGCGCGCGCACACCGCGTAGCGGCCCCGCAGCCCCATGGC
>JBFMAS010000552.1:0-28432 GCA_040755575.1 Thermodesulfobacteriota bacterium | reverse complement strand
TCGTCCGCCGGGCGCGCGGGGAGCGCGGCGAAGGGCGTCACGTCGGCCGCGTAGCGGGCGGCGCCGGGGACCGCCTCGCCGAGGTGACGGTGCGGTCCCGCGAGCGCGTGCCACGCGGGGTTGTCGAGCGGGTGCACGGCGCCCTATCCTGCCCCGGGAGCCGAGACATGACGACCCTGCCCTGGCAGCTCGACGCGAGCGCGCTCGAGCATCACCTCGCACGCATCGACCAGGACGGCTGGACGGTGCTCGAGCACGCGATCGAGCCCGAGCTGACGGCGGCGCTGCGCGACGCCATCCGCCGTCTCGAGCGCGAGCTCGACGTCCGGCCGCGCGGCACGGCCGCCGAGGGCCACGCGACCCGACGGATCTACAACCTGCTCGCCAAGGACGCGGTGTTCCAGGCGATGCCGCTGCCCCCGAACGTCCTGCCGATCGTCGAGCGGCTGCTCGACCGCGGCTGCCTGCTGTCCGGCATGACGGCGATCGACATCGGCCCGGGCGAGGACGCCCAGCCGCTGCACGGCGACGACCTCGTCATGTCGCGCCACCTGACGCGCCCGCACGCGCCGATGATGGTGACCTGCATGTGGGCGCTGACCGACTTCACCGTGGCGAACGGCGGCACGCGCTTCGTGCCGGGCTCGCACCGCTGGCCGAACGTCCCCTCGCCGGACGGCGTCGACCCGCAGGTCGAGGTGCGCGCCCTCGAGATGCCGGCGGGCAGCGTCATGGTGTTCCACGGCAGCCTGTGGCACGGCGGCGGGCCGAACCGGACGGAGTCCGAATGGCGCTGCGGCGTCAACGTCCAGTACTGCCCGGGCTTCGTGCGCCAGCAGCAGAATCCGTACCTCGGCATCCCGCGCGAGGTCGCGGCGACGTTCTCCGACCGCCTGCTCGAGCTGCTCGGCTACCGGCTCTACCGCGGCATCATGGGACACGTCGACGGCCGCAGCCCGGGCGAGGTGGTGTTCGGCGAGCGCCTCGCCGAGACCGCGTACCGCGACGCCGAGCGCCGCCGCGCGCGGCGCTGAGCGCCGCGCCGCGGACGGCGCGCCCGTCCTCGCCGCGCCGGCCGGCCCGCGCCGCGCGAACCGTCTGGCCTGGGACGCCGCGTCGCCCTATGCTCCGGCGCGATGCCGATCGGGACGGACGCTCTCGGCAACGTGTCGATCTTCGGCGGGCTCTCGGGGGACGCCCTGCGCTTTCTCGACGAGCGGCTCGAGCCGGTGACGGTCGCCGCGGGCGGCTGCTTCTTCGCGGAGGGCGACCTCGGCGACAGCGTGTTCGTGCTCGATTCCGGACGCGCCGAGGTGAGCAAGTCGCGCAACGCCAAGACCATGGTGCTCGTGCTGCTCGAGCCGGGCTCGTGCTTCGGCGAGGTCGCGCTGATCGGCATCTGCCCGCGCACGGCCTCCGTGCGCGCGCTCGACGACTGCCGCGCGCTCAAGCTCTCGAACCGCGTGCTGCTCGAGCTCTACCGGCGGCATCCGGAGCAGTTCACGCTCGTCCAGATGAACCTCGGCCGGGAGGTCGCGCGCCGCCTGTCGGACCTGAACGACGCGCTCCTCGACCTGGTTGCGGACGGCGGCGGCGAGGCCCCGCTCGCGCGCCGCCTCGGCAGCACCGTCAAGTAGCGCTACGACGCCAGCGCCGACAGCAGCTCGCGGCCGAGCTTGGCGAACGAGGTCGCCGCCAGGTCGCGCGGCACCCCGGACGAGCTCGGGATCACGTGCACGAAGTCGAGCCCGAGCGCGGCGAGCGCGCGGAAGCGCGGCAGCGCCCGCTCGAGCGGTCCTGCGATCGCGAACCAGTCGACGAACTCGTCCTCGACGCCGCGCGCGTGTGCCGCGTCGCTGCGCGTGTGGTCGCGCATGTCGTAGTGCTCGCGCAGGTACTCCGCGGCGCGCCGCAGGCGCGGCGGCAGCTTCGCGAGCGGGCTGCCCGGCATCGCGGAGAAGCGCGCGAAGGTCGCGACCGAGCCGCGCAGCGCGTCGCGCGCGACCGCGACGTCGTCGTGCAGCACGCAGTTGACGAACGCGCCGTAGTGGAGCGACGCCGGATCGCGTCCCGCCGCGCGCGCGGCGGCGCGCGCGTGCTCGAGCGCGTGCGCGACGTGCTCGGGGTCGGCGCCGACCGCGAAGCAGATCCGGTCCGCGCGCCGCGCCGCCGCCTCGATCACGCGCGGGCCCGTGGCCGCCACCTCGATCGGCACCTTCGGCACGTCGACGTGCGCGAGCCACTCGAGCCGGCTCGCGAAGCCGTCGCGGTCGACGGCTTCGCCGGCGAGGTATCCCTGCAGCGCCGTCAGGTAGCGCTCGAAGCTCGCGACCGGGTCCTGCGTCCTGCCGATCCGCTGCACGGACGAGTCGCCGCGGCCGATGCCGAGCACCGCGCGGCCGCGGCTCTCGATCTGCAGCGACAGCGCGGCGCACGCGGTCACCGCCGCGTCGCGGGTGACGGAGTTGGTCACGCCGGGCCCGAGGCGGATCCGGCTCGTCGCCGCGGCGGCGAGCATGAGCTGGCCCCAGACCTCGGGGGCGAGGTTCTGGCTGTCGGGGATGACGAGGCTCGCGAAGCCCATCTCCTCGACCATGCGCGCGGTCTGCGCAAAGCGCCCCGGCATCGCGATCATCAAGACGCCGACGTCCATGCGTCCTCCTCGCGCGTCGCGAGCCCGGCGGGCCGCCGCGTGGTCGCGTGTGCGCTCGACGTGGATCTCACAGTCGCGGCGCCGATGGCAACGCCTCGGCTCGCTCGTCGCGCGGGGCGGGCTCGCCTCTTGCTACCTGCGCCGGGGATGAAGCTCTTCTCGAGTCGATTGCGTGGCAAGAAGGTGGCCGTGCTCGCGGCCGACGGCTTCGAGTACGTCGAGCTCGCGGCGCCGAAGAAGGCGCTGCGCGCCGCCGGCGCGAGCGTCGAGGTGATCTCGCTGCACGACGGCCGGATCCGCGGCATGAACCAGACCGAGCCGACCCGGACGGTGCGCGTGCATCGGACGCTCGACGAGGCGTCCGAGGACGACTACGACGCGCTGCTGATCCCGGGCGGCTTCGTCGGCCCGGACCTCCTGCGCCAGAGCCGCAGGGCGCGCGAGCTGGTGCAGTTGTTCGACGCCGCCGGCAAGCCGATCGCGACGCTGTGCCACGGACCGTGGCTGCTGGTGTCGGCCGATCTCGTCGCCGGCCGCATGCTCGCCTCCTGGCCCGGCATCCGCGACGACGTCGTGCACGCGGGCGGCATCTGGCGCGACGAGCCGCTGGTGCGCGACGCCAACTGGGTGACGAGCCGGGGCCCGCAGGACCTGCACGCCTTCGTGCCGGGGATGATGGAGCTGTTCGCGGCCGGCACGGCGCTGCGCGAGCCCGGCGAGGCGGCCGAGGTCGGCACGACCGAGTCCTCGCCGCAGTACGACGAGCCGGCCGCGCTCGCCGTCACGTCGGCACGGCTCCTGCCCGGTCCGACGCTGCGCTCGGTCGGCGCGGCGGCCGTGGTCGCCGCGGCCGGTGCGTACGCGTGCGCGCGCGCGGCGGGGCTGACGAACGGCCACCATGCCGCGCCGTCCGGGGAGCTCGGCGGGCTCGTGGGGCGGCTGCGGGCGCGTGGAGCTTTGTAGACCGCGCAGGCGCGTCCGACAGCGGCCCCGGCGCCGGGGCGGCGGGCGGCGGGCAATCAGTACGAGACGCGCGCTTCGAGCATCCCCGATCCGCCTCGCACCACCACCAGGCGCGACATGCAGGGCATGCAGTACACCCGGTCGCCCGGGCGCAGCTCGCGCGTCGAGCGGATGACCACCTTGCACACGGGGCAGATCACCTCGTTCGGCCCGAGCGAGTCGCCGGCGCCGCGCCACTTGCGGTAGAACCGGCGATACTTGACGGGAACCTCGTCGAAGCCGGTGTCCTCGAGGATGAAGCGACGGCGCCCGCCCTGCTCGGCCGACTCCGGCGACTCGGGCGCGCTCTCCAGCGGATCGAGCATCACGTGAACCCCAGCCGGGCGACCGACTGCCGGTAGGCGCGGCCGAGGCGCTCCTGCTCCTCGCGGTCGACGCCGATCTCGCGCCCGGTCGTCTCGAGCATGTCGAGCACCAGGTGGTCGAGCTCCTTGCGGACCTGCCCCAGGCGGGCGCGGATGTGCGGCGAGCGGGCGAGGCGGCGGCCGAGCTCGTTCTCGCCGAAGCCGATGTGCCGCCGCTCGTCCTTGATCACGCCCTCGAGGATCTCGCGCGTGACCGGGTCGGCGTTGGCGGCGTGGGTGTGGAACACCGCGAACTCGAGCGACTCGAGGATCACGTTCTGCGCGAAGATCGCCGCCTCCCAGTCCCGGCCCGCGACCAGCTCGAGGAGACGGCCGCGGAAGAGCCGCAGGCTCGGGCTCGCGCGCCGCTCGACCTCCGCCTCGGGATCCGCGACGCCGAGGCTCGCCAGGCGGCGCAGCAGCACCTCGAGGTGGCGTCCCTCGTCGGCCGCCTGCGTCGACAGGAACACCTTGACGATCCGGTTCGGCGCGATCGCGATCAGGCCGCTCGCGCCCTCGAGCGCCGCGGTCTCGCCGAGGCAGTAGTTGCACAGCGTCGTGACGAGCCGCTCGCGGTCCGCGCCGACCGGCGGCACGTCCGCGGTCTCGGGACGGTGGCCGTCCACCGTCCCGGCGAGGTAGCCCTCGACCGACTGGAACCAGAAGCCGAACGAGTGCACCTCCTCGAGGAAGGCCTCGTGCTCGAGGTCGTGCACCTCGCGCGGCTCGGCGGCGCTCGTCATCGCCGCTGCTCTCACGGACGGATGGGCGTCTGGTACTCGAGGCCGATGCGGCCGAGCCGCGTCTTGAACTCGTGCAGCACGGTGTCGGCGAGGATGCCCTCCATCTCCTCGGGGGTCATCACGCCGAGATCGGCTCCGTGGTACGTGCCGTGCGCGCGCTCGATGCCGAGCCGGTTCAGCTCGTCGACCGTGCGGTTGCCGCGGAAGGCGTCGGCGAACGTCGCGAGCATGAAGTACGACATCTCCTTCTGCATGCGCTCGATCTCGGGCTTCTTCTCCGGATGCTCCTTGATCAGCGAGCCGACGCGGTTCTCGCCGAAGCCGACGTGGCGCCGCTCGTCCGCGATGGTGCCCGACAGCGTGTGCGCGAACTTTGGATTGATGGGCTCGTTCATGGCGTGCATCATCTCGAAGACGCTGAACGCCATGCCCTCGAGGACGATGTTCTGGCCGACGACGCCGGAGATGAAGTCCTTGCGGTCGACCTTCTCGAGCAGCACCTCGGCGAACTTGACGAGGTTCGGGTTCGCCCAGCGGCGGATCACGTCCTCGAGCTCGCCCTTGCGGACGCCGAGGTCGTACAGGCGCTGCGTGAAGATCTCGACGTGGCGCGCCTCGTCGAGCGTCTGCGTGGCGAGAAACCTCCGGCTCGCCTCGTCCGGTGCGGCGTTGATCAGCCCGGAGGACGCCGACAGCGCGCAGCGCTCGCCGACGACGAGCTGCACGGTGGCCTTGATGGTCTCCTCGAGCAGCACCGGGTTGTCGAGCAGCAGATCGGGCTCCGTCTCGGCCGGCTGGTGCCCGTACTCGGTGCCGGCGAGGTAGCCCTGCGGGGCGGACTCGAGCCAGTTCTGGATCGAGTACGCGGAGAGAAAATCGGCCATCGTTCCACCTCCGTGAGAGAAGTGACGGGCCCCTCACGCACGCGATGTGCCATCGTCCGCACGGCGTCGATCGACCGATCGGACGGGGCCGGGGCGGGCGAAAAACGTCGCGCGATGGCGGCGCCCTTCCCGTCGCCGGGAACGCGGCCCGGGACGCGTTCCCGGCGCTGGGAAGGAGCGCGCGCGCGCTCAGCGCCCGTGCGCGCCGTGGCCGTGGCCGCCGTGCATTCCGTGCCCGCCGTGACGCACGTGCGCCGCATGCCCGGCGTGGCCCGCGTGCGGCACCGCGGGATCGCCCGACGGCATCGCGCCCGCGGGGTGCGGGCCGCGGCACGCGGCGACCGGCGGCGCGAGCAGCTCGCTCGCGAGCGAGCGTCCGCGCGCGTCGAGGGACGCGCTGCGTGTCGTCGCGGCGCCGAGCGTCTCGTCGACGTAGTAGCTGCCGAGCAGCAGGAACATCTCGTTCTCGGTGCTCTCGCCGCCCGTCAGCGGACACGCGTCGCAGTCGCCGTCGCCCGCGCCCGGCGCGCCGTCGCACGCCCCGTCGTCGTCCTCGCCGGAGCAGGACGCGCCGATCCTTCCCGCCGCGCAGGCGACCGGCTTGCACGTCCCGATCCCGGCGATGCGCGCGCTCTCCGGGATGCGCGAGGCGCGCGTCACCGTCTCCGGATCGGGCGAGCCGTCGTCGGCGACACCGTTGTTGAACAGCGCGCAGTAGCGCACCGTGCGCTCGGCGGGGTCGGGCGAGTCGAAGGCGAGCGGCGGATCGAAGCGCGCGACCGACGGGTCGTTGTAGGTGAAGTTCTCGTAGAGCTGCGTGCCGTCCGGCGCCGTCACCCAGAAGTGCTCGCCGCGCTTGTGCGTGTGCGACGACAGCTCGAAGACGCGCGCGCCCTGCTCGAAGGTGAAGTCGGAGCACACGGTGTCCGAGGCGTACGGCGGGATGCCGGTCATCGCGAAGATCGAGCCCGGCGTCAGGATGCCGCCGGCGCGGATCGGGAAGCGCTGCTCGCGCGCGAAGGCGTAGTTGATGCGCGCGTGCATCCGCGTGTCCTTGTCGGTCAGGTTGAACGCGTGCGAGTTCCAGTAGAAGACGCCGCGCAGCGGGATCTGCGCGAACACGCCGGGCGTGTACTCGGTGCGATCCTGTGCTTGCTGCGCACCGCCGACGGTGAGGTTCAGGCCGCGTCCCGTGAACGAGGTCTGCGGGCCGTAGCCGATGCACGCAAAGGTGTCGCGGATCTCGCTCGCGCAGCGTCCGTCGCCGCACGACGCGCGGTCCGTCGGCTCGCAGACCTCGCCGTCGCGCTCGCCGCCGACGCACGTCCACGCCCCGTACGCCGGGTCGTGCACGTCGAACGACGGATCGAGGTTGGCGCGCGCGTACCACAGGATGAGGTGGTGGCTCTGCGGGTCCTGGCGCAGCTCGGTCGCGTCGAAGCGGAAGTACTGGCCGCTCGGGTCGCGGAACTCGGCGGGCACCTGGTCGCCGAAGTCCTCGTACGTCGCGAAGCAGTACTCGACCTCGCGCCCCGCCGGCAGGACGTAGGCGGGCATCTCGAACTGGACGCCCTCGCCGGGCGCCGGCGGATCGAGCGGCTCGATGACGATCGGCTCGGGCGGCGGCAGGCACGCGTCGAGCAGCTTCTCCGTGCCGATCACGGTCCCGCTCTCGGGCGCGCCGGCCCGGCAAAGCGAATCGCGCGCCAGGCTCGATCGACGCGGCGCGTCCCGCATCCGACGGCGGCGCGCGGCGCGCAGACGGTGCGCAGGCAGGCGGGCGTCAGCGGCCCGGGAACGTCACCACCGCCAGGTCGGCCGGCAGCTCGTTCGTGCGCCGCGCCTCGCCCGGGGCCGGGGCGAGCTCGACCGGCTGATCGGCCTTCTTGAGCTCTTCGTCGAGGTCGCTCGCGGACAGCGCGCGCCCGGTCACCTCGAAGGCGTCGATCACGTACGGCACGCCGTTCGAGCCGAGCGGCGACGGCCCGTCCATGACGTGGAAGTGCAGGTGCGGCGCATCGCTGTTGCCCGAGTTGCCGACCAGGCCGAGCACCTGGCCGCGCGTGACGCGGTCGCCCGGCCGGACGCGGATGCTGCCCGGCTGGAAGTGCGCGTAGAGCGCCCAGCGCCCCCCGCCGAGGTCGAGCACGACGCTGTTGCCGTCCGCGGTCATCGCCGTCACGCCCGGCGGAAACGAGCCCGGCGAGCCCTCCGGCAGCCCGTCCTGGACGTGCGCGACCGTCGCATCCGCGACCGCGATCGCCTCCTCGCCGAACTGCGGGTAGCTCTCGTTGCGCTTCGGGTCGCCGCTCGCGAGACGGCCGTCCGCGGTGAGCTGGATCCAGTCGATCGCGTAGCGTTGCGCGAGGCGGCGCTCGCCGTTGATCGGCAGCACCGCGCGCCGGTGGTAGGAGTCGCAGCAGCTCGCGGCCGCGACCCAGCGCTCGCCGCGCAGGGGCGGGCCCACCACGAGCGGCGCGGACGTCGTCACGCCGGTCGGCGCGACGGTCTCGACGCTGCGCTCGGGGAGCGGCGGCTTCGGCTGCTTCGCCGTCGCGACGATGCGGTGCACGAGCTTCGCCGGCACGTCCTCGCGGCGCGCGAAGCTCGCGTCGACGAACAGCACCGTGCTCTGCGCCGGGCCGAGCGTCGCGGAGCGGACGGGCGGCCCGACGCTCGCGGCGACGCGCTCGCCGTCGATCCTGGTGACGACGGCGCCGCCGCGCGCCGGGTCGAGCACCTCGACCGACTCGATCGTCAGCGGGACGTCGGTCACGTTGGCGATCTCGAGCTCGTACGGCAGGCGCCAGACGCCGTCGCTCTGCACGACGACCGCCGGCGTCGCGAGCACGCGCGCGAGGACCGGCGTGAGCTGGTCCTCCTGCTCGCCGGACGCGGCGGCCGCGGCTGCATGCGCCGCGCACGGGGCGGCGGCCAGGACCACGAGCGCGGCGCGGACGAGCGCGCGCGCACGCAGCGGAAAACGCGACCGTCGGGACATCGGGCCTCCTCTCGGGTGGCTCAGGCGCGGTAGGGCGCGTAGAGCAGCAGCGGCTTGCGCTCCTCGCGCCAGCTCTCCTCGTCGGGGGCGAGCAGGCGGTCGAGGTCGACCGGCCGCGCCGCCGGGTCGTCGACCCAGGCGCGCAGCAGCGGGCTGCCGTTGATGACGTCGATCGCACGGCGATCGCGCTCGTACTCGTACTCGAAGTCGCGCCACAGGGGCGTCTCGGGACGAAGCCTGCGGTACGCCTTCAGGAGCAGCGCGACCAGGCGATAGGGCCGGAAGACGTCGTGCTTGTAGCCCGGGTCGTCGACGTGGATCTGCACGCCCGCGCACAGCTTGCGCGCGTGCTTGTGGAACGTCGGCTCGAACCAGCATGCACGGAGCCGGCAGCCGCGCAGCCACTCGGGCGCCAGGCGGAACATCTCGGCGAGGAGCGCGCGCGGGTCGAGGTCGGGCGCGCCGACCAGCTCGAGCGGCCGCGTCGTGCCGCGTCCCTCGGAGAGCTCCGTGCCCTCGACGAGCACCGTGCCGGCGTAGCAGCGCGCCATCGACAGGCCGGACGCGTTCGGGCTCGGGTTGACCCACGAGAGCTGCCCGATCGGCCAGCCGAAGCCGGGCGCGGCGTGCGGGTCCCAGCCGTGCACCGCGACCACCTCGAGCTCGACGTCGATCCCGCCCGAGCGGACGAACCAGCGCGCGAGCTCGCCGAGCGTCAAGCCATGACGCATCGGCATGGTGCCCGCGCCGACGAAGCTCTCCCAGCCGGGACGCAGCCGCAGACCCTCGATCGGGCGGCCGGCGGGATTCGGGCGATCGAGCACCCACACCGCCTTGCCGCGACGGCCGGCGTCCTCGAGCACGTAGCGCAGCGTCGTCGCGAAGGTGTAGATGCGGCAGCCGAGGTCCTGCAGGTCGACCAGGATCACGTCGAGCGCGTCGAGCATCGCATCGGTCGGACGCCGCGTCGCGCCGTACAGGCTCCACACCGGTACGCCGTGCACCGGGTCGACGTAGTCCGCCGACTCGACCATGTTGTCCTGCTTCTCGCCGCGCATGCCGTGCTGCGGGCCGAAGGCGCCGACCACGTTCAGATCGCCGCACGCGACCAGCGCGTCGAGCGCGTGCGTCAGCCCCGACGTCACCGAGGCGGGGTGGCCGAGCAGCGCGACGCGGCGGCCCCGCAGCTTCGCGCGCAGCGCGCGATCCTCGAGCAGCCGGTCGATGCCGAGCTTCACCGCCATGCGGTCCTCACGCGTGCTCCGGCGGCGGCAGGGACGCCGTCCAGCCTCCGCGGTCGTGGAAGTCGGGATGCGCGGCTGGGTGGGCGAGCGCGAGGTAGGCGTGCGCGCCGGCCTGCGGCGCGATCACCGCGCAGAGCCCGAGCGCGTACGGTGGCTCGCCGAGCAGCGCGGCGAGCGGCTCGAGGTCGAGCTGCGCGTCGAGCGTCAGCGCCGCGGCGGCGCGCGTCTGCGAGACCAGCGGCGCGCGCGTGACGGGCGCGGGCCGCATGCCGCTGCGCCGGTCGTCGAAGACGTACGCCGCCCAGTCTTCCGACGGCGCGAGGTTGGTCTCGACGTACGAGCGCCGTCGCGCTCCGGCGAGGAAGGCCTCGAAGCACGTGTGCCGCCAGAGCCCGTCGCGGCGCGCGGGCGCCGCGGCGGGAGCGGGCAGCGCGACGCTCGCGAGATCGCCGCGCAGCGTGAAGCGAAGCCGCAGGCTCGCCCCCTCGAGCGCCGCTCCGCCGGCGACGGTGACCCGCGCGCGCAGCGGGGTGCACGGGTGGTGCGCCAGCGGCAGCATCGCCGGCTCGACCCGATCACCCGCTACCGCGAAGGTGCCGGCCATGGCAGCGCGATAGCCCACGGTCGCGACTGCCACAACGAGCAGGTCGTGGAAAAACGTCGCGACGCACTTCGCCGACGGACGCTCGCGCGTCGTGCGCGAGCGCATGCGGCGCCCGTCGCGCGCACGGCAAGGAGCCCGCTTGGCGCCGTGCTCGGGATCGCGATATGCGTGCCTGCGGGAGGATCCATGAGGAAGCATGCGAGGATGGTGGTGACGGTGGTCGCACTGACGGCGGCGGGGTGGCTCGGGACCGCGACGGCACAGCCCGACGCGCTCCTCAAGTCGACCCCGGCGGAGCGCGCCAAGGTGCAGACCGCGCTGATGAGCGAGCGTTTGTCCTTGACACCGGAGCAGCTTCCCCAGGTCGAGGCGATCAACTCGAAGTACGCGGAGCAGATGCAGCCCGTCCTGACCAGCGACGAGGGGCCGCTCAAGAAGCGGCGCGCCGCGCGCGAGGTCGAGTCGGCGAAGGACAGCGCGCTGCAGAACGTGCTCGACAAGGACCAGTTCCGGAAGTACGTCGCCGGCAAGGAGAAGCTGCGCTCGGACGTGGTGCAGAAGCTCGCGGAGAGCGCCGGCGCGGGCAAGGCAGGCGACGCCGCAGGCAAGGGCGAGGGCGCCGCCACCAGCGGGGACCCCGACAAGGGCGAGAAGAGCGACGGCGAGTCGTGAGCGGATGACGAGCGGCGGCTGGGGCTTCGCGAGCGAGCTCGAGGACGTTTCCGGCGCCGTCGCCATCGTCGGCATCGGCGACGCCGACTTCTCCAAGGCATCGGGCCGCACGACGCACGAGATCGCGGCGCAGGCCGCGGAGCGCGCGCTCGCGGACGCGGGTCTCGAGGCGGCGGACGTCGACGGCCTGATGTGGGTGCCGTTCTCGGGCGACCAGCTCGACGCGGCGGCGTTCCACGCGCACTTCGGCACGTCGCACGAGCTGTGGACCTCGACGCGAGGCGGCGGGATGGTGTGGGCGGGCTCCGCGCCCTACGACGCGGCGCTCGCGATCCGCTCGGGACGCGCGAGCGTCGTGCTCAACACCTTCTCGGTCGCCTGGGCGACGCAGCGCCCGCAGATGGTGGGCGGGCCGGGGCACGTGCACGCGGAGGATCTCTTCAAGCAGAACCTCGAGGTGCCGTTCGGCTGGTTCCCGCAGCCGGTGTACTTCGCGAGCATCGCGCGCCGGCACATGCACGAGCACGGCACGACGCACGAGCAGCTCGGCGCGATCGCCGTCGCGTGCCGGCGCCACGCGAACCTCACGCCGGGGGCGGTCATGCGCGACAAGCCGCTCACGCTCGAGGGCTACCTGGCGAGCCCGCTGATCGCCGATCCGTTCCGCAGGGAGGACTGCTGCCTGATCTCGGACGGCGGCGCGGCCTACCTGATGACGTCGCTCGAGCGCGCGCGCGACCTGCGGCGGCCGCCGATCGCCGTGCTCGGCGTCGGCGTCGGCAACTCGCGCACCGGCGCGTACTGGTCGCAGCAGGGCGACTTCACCTCGACGCCGCAGGCGTTCGCCGCGCCGGGCGCGTTCGCGATGGCCGGTCTCGCTCCCGCCGACGTCGACGTGCTCGCCTGCTACGACCCGTTCACCATCGTGTCGCTGATGCAGATCGAGGACATGGGCTTCTGTCCGAAGGGAGAGGGCGGGCGCTTCGTCACGGGCGACAGGCTGCACTTCGACTCCGGCGAGCTGCCGTACAACACGCACGGCGGCATGCTGTCGCACGCTTACGTGCTGGGCATCGCGCACGTCACCGAGATCGTGCGCCAGCTCCGCGGCGAGGCCGCGGCGCAGGTGACGGGCGCGGCGGTCGGCGTCTACGGCGGCTACACGGGGCCGCAGGCGAGCACGCTGATCCTCGCGCGGCATTGAGCAGAGCGGTGCACGCGACCTTCCCCCTGCCCGACGTCGAGTGGGAGCCGACCCGCGAGCTCTGGGCCGGCGCCGCCCGCGGCGAGCTCCGCGTCACGCGCTGTGCGTCGTGCGCGCGCCTCGTCTGGTACCCCGAGACGCCGTGCCGCTTCTGCGGCGGCGCCGCCCTCGTCTGGACCACCGTGTCCGGCAGGGGCCGCCTGTTCGCCTGGACGGTGGTGCGCCACGCCTTCCTCCCGCACTTCGCCGAGCTGCTGCCGATGGTCAGCGGGCTCGTCGCCCTCGACGAGGACCCGGCGGTGCGCCTCGTCACCCGCATCGTCGACTGCGCACCCGAGGAGCTTCGTTGCGACATGCCGGTCGCCGTCGTGTTCCGTCCGCTGCGCTTCGCCGGTGTCGCGGGCGAGGTGGTCGCGCCGCTGTTCGCGCCGGCGCCGTGAAGCCCGAGAAGGAGCCACCATGAGCGAGCCGTTCACCGAGGTCGCGAGCATCGACTACCCGATCATCGACGCCGACGCGCACGTGAACGAGCCGCCGGAGCTGTGGCAGGAGCGCGTGCCGGCGCGGCTCAGGCAGCGCGCGCCCAAGGTGCTGCACACCGCCGACGGCGACGTGTGGTCGTTCGACGACGGCAAGAAGCTGCGCCCGGTCGGCCTCACCGCGACGGCGGGCCTGAGCTACCTGCAGTTCAGGCCGTCGGGGCTCGACTACGCGTCGATCCGTCCGGGCAGCTTCGACACCGCCGCCCGCCTCGCCGACCTCGACGCCGACGGCATCTGGGCGCAGATCCTCTACCCGAGCGTCACGCTCGCGGGCGCGCGCACCTACTCCGACGAGCGCGCGCTGCAGCTCGCGTGCGTGCGCGCGTACAACGAGTGGCTGCTCGACTTCTGCGCGCCGTCGGGCGGGCGGCTCGTCCCGCAGGCGATCGTCCCGATCACCACCGCCGACGACGCCGTCGCCGAGCTCGAGTGGGCGATCAAGGCGGGGCACAAGGGCGCGCTGATCGCCGCCTTCCCGAACGGCAGCTACGAGCCCACGGACGAGGACGACCGCTTCTGGGCGCTCGCGCAGGAGGCGGAGTTCCCGCTCGGCATCCACATCGGCAGCTTCACCGACGCCGGCCTGCAGCCGACGCTCGTGCAGAGCACGCTCGGCTTCCTCGCCGCCGCCGGCGGCTCCAAGTCCGGCGCCGACTCGATCCCGGCGACGCTGCGCGTGATGTTCTCCGGCGCCTGCGTCAAGTATCCGCGGCTGCGCTTCGTCGTCGTCGAGGGCAACATCGGCTGGATCCCCACCGTGATGGAGCAGATCGACGACATGTTCCTGCGCTACCGCTGGTTCACGGGGGCGTCGGAGATCATGAAGAAGATGCCGAGCCGCATCTTCCACGAGAGCTTCTGGGCGACCTTCATGATCGACACGATCGGCATCGAGCTGCGCCACCACATGAACGTCGACCACCTGATGTGGTCGACGGACTATCCGCACACCGGCACCGACTGGCCGAACAACCGGGTGACGATCGCGCGGCTCTTCCGCGGCGTGCCGAAGGCCGAGGTCAAGAAGATGCTGCACGACAACGCGAGGGCGCTCTACCGCCTCGACCACGTCCCGGACCGCCTGCCGGAGTGAGGGCCGCCGCGCCATGCACCCTCCCCTGTCCGGCGTACGCGTGCTCGACCTGACGGCGGGGATCGCGGGCCCCTACTGCACGAAGCTCCTCGCCGACGCCGGCGCCGACGTGCTGAAGGTCGAGCCGCCGGGCGGCGATCCGCTGCGCCGCTTCACGGCGAGCGGCGCGGCGCTCGCGCCGGGCGAGGACGGCGCGCTGTTCCGCTTCCTCAACACCTCGAAGCGCAGCGCCGACCTCGACCTCGCGAGCGCGGCCGGACGTGACCGCGTGCTCGCGCTGGCCCGCGAGGCCGACCTGGTCGTCGACTCGATGACGCCGGCGACGCTCGAGGGCCACGGGCTCGATCCGCGACGGGCGCTCGAGCGCAACCCGCGCGCGTGCTGGGTGTCGCTGTCGCCCTTCGGCCGCGGCGGCCCCTGGAGCGAGCGGCCGGCGACCGAGTTCACGCTGCAGGCCTGGTGCGGCTCGACGGCATCGCGCGGCACGACGGACCGCCCGCCGCTCGCCGCAGCGGGGCGGCTCGGCGAGTTCCTCGGCGGCTCGTACGCGGCGGCGGCGGCGCTGACCGCGCTCCACGGGGCGCGCGCGAGCGGCCGCGGCGCGCTGGTCGACCTGTCGCTCTTCGAGGTGATGGCGCTCACCATGGCGCCCAGCTTGACGGTCTGGGAGAGCCTCGCAGGGCGGCCCGCGCCGCTCGGCCGCACGCTGGAGATCCCGTCGATCGAGCCTGCGCGCGACGGCTTCGTCGGCTTCTGCACCATCACCGGCCAGCAGTGGAAGGACTTCCTCCTGCTGATCGAGCGCCCGGACCTGGCCGACGACGAGCTGCTCGCCCGCTGGGACGAGCGCCAGCGCCGTGTCGCCGAGGTGAACGGCATGATCCACGCGTGGACGCGGCGGCACACGGTGGCGGAGATCGTCGCGCGCGCCGTCGCGCTGCGCATCCCGGTCGCCGCGATCGGCACCGGCGCGACCGTGCCGACGTTCGACCACTTCGTCGAGCGCGGCGTGTTCGTACCGCACCCCGGCGCGGGCTTCGTGCAGCCGCGGCCGCCCTATCGCCTGTCCGACGCGCCGCTCGCTCCGCTCGAGGCCCCGCCGCGGCTGCGGGCGCACGAGCCGGTCTGGCGAGCGCCGCGTCGCGACGCGCACGCGGCGGCCGAGGACGCCGGCGCCGATCCCGCGCTGCCCCTCGCCGGTCTGCGCGTCATCGACTTCACCGCCTTCTGGGCGGGCCCCTTCGTCACGCACTACCTCGCCGCGATGGGCGCCGACGTGATCAAGGTCGAGTCGATCCAGCGGCCCGACGGCATGCGCTTCCAGAGCGTCAAGCCGGCGACGCACGACGGCTGGTGGGAGTGGGGCGCGCTCTACCAGCACGTCAACCTCGGCAAGCGCGGCATCACGCTCGACCTGACCCGGCCCGACGGCGTGGCGATCGTCGAGCGCCTGCTCGCGCATGCCGACGCGGCGATCGAGAACTTCTCGCCGCGCGTGCTGGACGGCCTGGGCCTCGGCTGGGAGCGCGTCTCGGCGGTCAACCCAAAGCTGATCCTCGTCCGCATGCCGGCCTTCGGCCTCGACGGGCCGTGGCGCGACCGCGTGGGCTTCGCGCAGACGATGGAGCAGGTCTCGGGCATGGCCTGGCTGACGGGCTTCCCGGACGGCCCGCCGGTGATCCCGCGCGGGCCGTGCGACCCGCTCGCCGGGCTGCACGCGGTCGTCGCGCTGCTGGCCGCGCTCGAGCATCGCGCGCGCACCGGCCGCGGGCAGCTCGTCGAGGCGACGATGGTCGAGGCGGCGCTCAACGCGGCCGCCGAGATCGTCCTCGAGCACGGCGCCTACGGGGCGCTGCTCGCGCGCGACGGCAACCGCGGCCCCGCGGGAACCCTGCAGAACCTCTACCCGTGCCGGGGCGACGACGCCTGGCTCGCGCTGTCGATCGCCGACGACGCGCACTGGCGCGCGCTGGTCGAGCTGATCGGCGCGCCGGAGTGGGCGCGGGACCCGGAGCTCGCGCACGCGCCCGGGCGCCGCGCACGGCACGCGCGCATCGACCGGGAGATCGCGGCGTGGACCGCGGCGCGCGACGCGCGCGAGGCGGCGGAGGACCTCCTCGCGCGCGGGGTGCCGGCGGCGCCCGTGGTGTCCGCAGCGCGCCTCGGGGAAAACCCGCAGCTCCGCGCCCGGGGCTTCTTCGAGAGCGTCGCCCACCCGGTCGTCGGGACGCACGAGTACCCGGCCCTGCCGCTGCACTTCGGCGGCGCGCCGGTGCGCCGCTACCGCCGCCCGGCACCGACCCTCGGCGAGCACAACGACGAGGTCCTGCGCGGCCTCCTCGGCATGGACGACGCCGAGATCGCTCGCCTGCGCGCGAGCGGGGTCATCGGCGAGCGTCCGCTCGGGCTCTGAAAAGTCGAGCGGGGCCGTCGTTTATCCCGGCAACCGCCGATCGAGCATGATAGGAGACCGACGTCGAGCGGCCGAGCGGCGGCCGCCGGAGTCCCGGTGAGCGACGACACCATCGGCATCGTGTGGGCCTGGCTGCGCTTCGCGCCGGCGACGCTGATCCTCGCGCTCGCGGCGGCCGGCGTCGCAGGGCTCGTGCTGCGGCGGAGACGCCGCCGGCGGCCCCTGCCCGAGCCGCAGCCGGTGGAGATCGTCGAGGTCGAGTACGCGCCGCGCCGCCTGCAGCGCGACACCGAGGGCGGGGGCGGGCCGGGCTCCGGCAGCGAGCCGGGAGCGAGCTGGCAGTAGGCGCGCACGGCGGGACGTCGGAGCGCGGTACGCCGCGCCGCCGGGTCGCCTGGCCGGCATGTTGCTCCGGGCTTGCACGCCGATGCCGAGCGACGAGGAAATGCGCGCACGCGCAGCGCGCGCGGCGCCGCGCGGCGAGCCCGCGATTGCCGCCCTGCCGGTTACATCTACACGAGCGACGGGCGCGCCCTCCGGCTCGGTCGGCGCCCGGCGCTGGCACGAGATCGACGTGCTGCTCAACGCCGGCTCGGGCGGCCGGGACGAGGAGCAGGCGCGCCAGGCGCTCGTCGAGCTGCTGCACGCGCGCGATCCGCGCGCGAACGTTCACCTCGTGCGCGGCGCGGAGCTCGCGGGCCTCGCACGCGACGTCGCGTCGGGCGGCGGGCTCGTGGTCGCGGCCGGCGGCGACGGGACGGTCGCCACGGTGGCATCGGCGCTCCTCGGCACCGGCAGCACGCTCGGCGTCGTCCCGCTCGGCACCTTCAACTACTTCGCGCGCGACCTCGGCATCCCGAGCGAGCTCGACGCCGCGGTCGCGGTGCTGTTCGAGGGCGAGGTGGTGCCGACCGCGGCCGGCGAGGTGAACGGCCGGATCTTCCTGAACAACGCGAGCGTCGGCATCTATCCCACGGTCCTGCGCGAGCGGGAGAAGGCGTACGAGCGTCTCGGACTGCGCAGCCGAGTGCTCGCGTACGTCGTGACGCTGATCGCGACGCTGCGTCGCTGGCGCTCCCTTCGTCTGTTCTTGACGATCGACGGACGGCAGCTCGTGCGCCGGACGGAGCTGCTCTTCGTCGCGTGCAACCGCTACCAGATCGAGGCTTTGGAGCTGAAGGGCATCGGCTGCCTCGAGTCCGGCCGGTTCTCGATCTACCTGACGCCGGGCGCGGGACGGCTCGCGCTGCTGAAGCTGTCGCTGAAGGCGCTGCTCGGCGGCCTGCGCGACGCCGAGGAGCTCGACGTGCTGTGCGGCCGCGAGGTCGTCGTGCACATCCGACAGCGGCGGGTCCCGGTCGGCGCCGACGGCGAGGTCGTCGTGACGGACACCCCGCTGCGCTTCCGCCTGCTGCCCGACGCCCTGCAGGTCGTGGCGCCGGCGCGTGCCTGACGCGCATGCGGACCATCGTCCACCTCTCGGACCTGCACTTCGGGCGCGAGGATCCCACCCTGCTCGACCCGCTCGCCGCCGCCGTCGAGGAAGCGCAGCCGCACGTGGTGGTGGTGTCGGGCGACCTCACGCAGCGTGCGCGTCCGGCGCAGTTCCGCCGCGCGCGATGCTTCCTCGAGCGCCTGCCGCTGCCGCAGCTCGTCGTGCCGGGCAACCACGACGTGCCGCTGTACGACGTGCTGGGCCGGCTCGTCCGTCCCCTCGAGCGCTTCCGCCGGCACGTCAGCGACGACCTCGAGCCCGCCTGGCGCGACGACGAGGTGGTGATCGTCGGGGTGAGCACCGCGCGGGCGCGCACCTTGACGCGCGGGCGCATCGGTCTCGCGCAGATCGCCGCGATCCGCGGCTGGTTCGAGGCCGCCGGGCCCGAGGCGGTGCGCGTCCTCGTGACGCACCACCCGCTCGACCTGCCGGCCGCGCGCTCGGCGCGCCATCTCGCCGGCCGCGCCGAGCTCGCGGTCTCCGAGCTCGCGCGGAGCCGCGTCGACCTGCTGCTCGCCGGCCACCTGCACACGAGCCACGCCGGCTCGACCGTGGAGCGACACCGGCTCGCGGGCCGCGCCGCCGTGTTCGTCCAGGCCGCGACCTCGTGCTCGACCCGGCTGCGCGGCGAGGCGAACGGCTTCAACGTGCTGCGCGTCGCGGCGGACGACATCGCGGTGGAGCATCACGCGTTCGACTCCGCGACGAGCTCGTTCGCGGTCCGCGCGCGCGAGCGCTTCCGGCGCGGCGTGGAGGGCTGGGAGCGCGTCGCGGGCGCCGCCCGCGGCTGATCTACCCGCGGGCGCGCGCGGCCTCGATCTCGTCCTTCACGGCCTTCACCGACAGCCGGTCGTAGAGGTCCCACTGGCTCCTGAACTTGCCGCCGCCCGCGTACTCGATCACCGAGATGCCGGGGGCCTCGTAGTACGTCCCGTCGGGCCGCCTGCCTGGGCCGCGGTTCTGCCACTTGGTGACGATGCGGTCGCCGTCGATCAGCGCCCACTCGTGCGGGAACGTCCAGCCGCGGTAGTCCTCCATGTCGCGCGCGAGCACGAGCTTGCGGATCGCCTCGCGCCCGCGCGCCTCGACCATGCCGCCGGCGGCGAGGCCCGCGTACACGTACACCGCGTCCTCGGTGTAGAAGTCGGCGAGGCGCTCCCAGCTGCCGTCCTTCTCGGCCGCACGGTTCGCCGCCACGAAGCGGTCCAGCGTCGCCTGGATCTCGTCACGCGCATGCTTGCTCATCGGCATCCTCCGGCGTGCATCCTGCCAGGCGGGCGCGCGGCGCGCGACACCGCGCACCCGCGAGCCGACGCCGCCGTCCGCGTTGTCGCGGCACGGCGGCCGGGCTACATCCGCCGCATGAAGGACGTGCCGTACGAGGAGTTCGTACGCGGGCTCGAGGCCGATCCCCGCGTGCTGGTCACGGTCGAGCGGCCCCGCCCGCACACGGCGCTCGTGCGCCTCGACGACTCGCACAACCACAACGCGCTGTCCGGCGCGCTGACGGTGCAGCTCAAGCGCGCGCTCGAGGGCGCGCTCGCCGACACGACGCTACGGGCGGTGCTGCTGACCGCCCGCGATCCGATGTTCTCGGTCGGGGGCGACTGGAAGCTGATGCGCGAGCGCGCGCACGACGCGGGCGCTCGCGCCGAGGGCACGGTCGGCATCTGGAAGTGGATCCGCTACCAGTTCGGCGGCATCGCGCGCCTCGTCACGCAGGCGGACAAGCCGGTGGTGGTCGCGCTGAACGGGCCGGTCGCCGGCGTCGCGCTCGCCTGGACGCTGTCGAGCGACCTCGTGATCGCGTCCGAGCGCGCGCAGCTCGTGCCGGCCTTCGGGCGGATCGGCCTCGTGCCCGAGGTGGGCACGAACTGGGCGCTGTCGCGCCGGCTCGGCCACCAGAAGGCGTTCGAGCTCTTCGTCCGCGGCGGGATGATCGGCGCACGGGACGCGCTCGCGCTCGGCCTGGTCAACGAGGTGGTGGCGCACGAGCGGCTCGTCGACGCCGCGCTCGCGTGGTGCGACCGCATCGCACGCCTGCCGGAGCACGTCGTCACCATGACCAAGCCGCTGCTGCGCAACGCCGCCGACATGAGCTGGCACCAGACGCTGCTCGCCGAGGAGTTCGCCGAGCCGAACACCTTCACCACCGAGGCGCATCGGCGCGCGATCGACGAGCTGCTCGCGAAGACGACGAAGGCGGTCGACGGCGCGGGCTGAGGCTCAGAGGCCGCACAGGTCCGCGGCCGCCTGGACCGCAGGACCGAACGCCGGGTCGAAGGGCCGCAGCGCGGCACAGCTCGCGAGCCGGGCGGCGAGCGCCTCCGAGAACGCGTCCGTGCTGCTCACGACGAGGTTCGCGAGACAGCTGCACGCCCGGTGTCCGGTGAAGCAGTGCAGCCCGGCGAGGAAGTCGACGACGCCGACCGAGTGCCCGACCGCGACGCCGGCCTGGCCGTCGCTGCCGTTCAGGATCGCGTCGACGGCCGCGCCGCAGGAGAGCGCGTAGGCCTCGGCGGCGCACGGCGCCGCGAGCAGCGCGAGCACGGCGACGGTCGCGCGGAGGGTCGTCAGGGAACGGTTCATCTCTCTTCTCCTCTCTGGCTCAGGTGCTCGACGAGCGCGGCCCGGACGGCCCGCGCCACGGCGGCGGTGGTTTCGGGGTCGACGGCGGGCTCCGGCGCCCGCCCGCTCGGCACCATCTCGCGCAGCGTCCGCGCGAGCGCTCGACGTCGCGCCGGCAGCGAGTCGCGCGGCGGAAGCTCCGTGACGTCGCCGGGCGGGAGCCCGCGCGGCGACGCCGCGTCGGGCGCGTCGAGCCCGTCGCGCGCGACGCCGGCGGCGTGCGGCGCGGCTCCGTCGACGGCGATCGGCTCGTCCGCGCGCGGCGGCCGCGGATCCTCGCCCGCGCGCAGCACGACCGCGGCGAGCGCGCCGCCGACGGCGAAGGCGAGGAGCAGCTGGACGCTCGCGGGCGGCGCGCCGCGTGCGGCGGGCTCGGCTGTCGGGGGACGACGGATGGGCACGTCGGGAGTACAGCACGCGCGCCGGACAGCGGCTGTCCAGAGCACGCGAAGACGCGAAGACGCGGAGGCGCGGGGACGCGGCCCGGCCGCCGGCCGCGGTCAGTGCACGAGCGGCGGCACGCGGCGCGCGGCCCGGCGCGGCAGCGCCGCGACCAGCGCGCTCAGCGCGTCGAACTCGACCGGCTTCGTCAGGTGATGATCGAAGCCCGCCGCGAGCGCGCGCGCCTTGTCCTCGCTTCGCCCGTAGCCCGTCAGCGCGACCAGCATCGCGTGCGGGATCGCCTCGTCCTCGCGCATCCGACGCGCGACCTCGTAGCCGTCGATGCCGGGAAGCCCGATGTCGATCAGCACCACGTCGGGACGGAACGTGCGCGCGGCGTCGATCGCGGCGAGCCCGTCGTCGACCATCTCGACCTGGTGGCCGAGGAGCTCGAGCAGCAGGGACATGCTCTCGGCGACGTCCGGGTTGTCCTCGACGAGCAGCACGCGCGCGCGCTGGTCGCTGCCCGCCTGCTGCAGCGAGAAGGCGTCGTCCTCGCTGCGCTGCGGCGCCGCGAGCGCCGGCAGCCGCACCACGAGCTCGGCCCCCTTGCCCGGCCCGGCGCTGTGCGCCTCGACGCGGCCGCCGTGCAGCTCGACCAGCCGGCGCACGACGGTCAGCCCGATGCCGAGGCCGCCTTGCGCGCGCTCGAGGCTGCGCTCGCCCTGGCTGAAGAGGTCGAAGACGCGCGGCAGCATGTCGGAGGCGATGCCGGAGCCGTCGTCCTTGACCCGCAGGACCGCCTCGCCGTCGCGGCGCTGCGCGCGCACCTCGATGTGACCGCCGCGCTCGGTGTACTTGGCCGCGTTCGTGATCAGGTTCACCAGCACCTGCTCGAGCCGCGCCTGGTCGCCGTCGACCTCGAGGGGCCCGTCCGGCAGCACGATCGAGAGCCGGTGGTCGCGCTCCTCGACGAGCATCCGCGTCGCCTCGACCGCGCGGTCGACGATGCTCGCGATGCACACCCGCTCGCGCTGCAGCGTGATCATGCCGCGCGAGATGCGCGCCACGTCGAGCAGGTCGTCGACCAGCCGCACGAGCTGGTCGGCGCCGCGGCGGGCGATGCCGAGCGCGCGCTCGCGGCGCGACGCGTCGAGGCTCGCGGTGACGATGGCGTTGCGCACCGACGACAGCGGGTTGCGCAGCTCGTGCCCGAGCATGGCGAGGAACTCGTCCTTCGCACGGCTCGATGCTTCCGCCTGGCTGCGCAGCCGTCGCTCGGCCTCGTAGAGCCGCGCGTTGTCGATCGCCACCGCGGCGTGCGCGGCGAGCCCGGTGACGAGGCACTCCGCCTGGTCGGTGAAGACCCGCGGGCGCGGATCGCCCACGACCAGCGCGCCGAGGACGTCGTGGCCGCGCCCGACGATCGGCACGGCCATGTAGCTCCGCACCGCGACGTCGCCGGCGCCCGTGCCGGACCGCTCGCTCGCGGCGGCGTCCGGCCGCACGTCGTCGAGCCGCACGACCGCCTCGCCGGTGAGCGCCGGCTCGAGCAGCCGCGCGCGCGAGGGGCGCTCGGCGTCCTCGAACGCCGCGCGCGGCGCCCCGGAGACCGCATGCAGCGCCCAGCGCTCGCCCGCGTCGTCCGTCGCCTTGTGGAAGAACGCGCCGTACCGGGCGCCGGCGAGGCTCGTCGCGGCGTCCGTCACCGCCTGCAGCAGCTTCTCCAGGTCGAGCTCCGCGGACAGCGACAGCCCCACGCGGGAGATGGTCTCGAGCGCCTCGCGGTGCTGGCGCAGCTCCTCCTCGGCGCGCTTGCGCTCGGTGGTGTCGCGCGCGATCTTCGACGCGCCCACGATCTTGCCCGAGGCGTCCCTGATGGGCGAGATCGTCAGCGACACGTGGATGCGGCGGCCGTCCTTGCAGACGCGCTCCGTCTCGAAGTGCTCGACCCGCTCGCCGGCGCGGATCTGCGCCAGGATCCGCTCCATGTCCGCGACGCGGTCGGGCGGCATGAGGCGGCGGATCGGCTGCCCGATCATCTCCTCGGCGGTGTAGCCGAAGATCCGCCGGGCGCCCTCGTTCCAGCTCGTGACGATGCCTTCGAGCGTCTTGCCGACGATGGCGTCGTCCGAGGAGTCCACGATGTCGGCGAGGCGCGCGCGCTCGAAGCGCTCGCTCTCGAGCTGGGCGCGCTCCCGGACGAGCGCGTCCGCCTTCTGCTGGAGCCCGGCGACGGCGCGCAGGCGCTGGTCCACCGTGGCGAGCGCTGCGTAGCTCTCGGCGGGAGCCACCCGTGCGTGCTCGCCGCAGACGCCGATCAGGGCCGGTCCCCCGGGCTCGCTGCCGCACGCGGCGACGGGATAGGCGCACAGCAGCGTGAACGACATCTCGCGCGCGAGCGGGTTCCAGAAGCGCTCGAGCCGGAGGGCGTCCTGGTGCCTGCCCTCCCGCCACAGCACGGCGACCATCTCTCCGAACGCGCGGACGTGCGAGCGGCCCGCGGCGGCGCGGGCCATGGCGCCGCCGACGACCTCGTGGAAGCGGTCCCGGTCGAGACGGCCTCCGACCCAGATCGCGGCGAGCGTCTCGCCGGCGTCGAGCGCGACGTAGCGGCCCTGCGCGCCCGCGGCAGCGACGTCGATGCCGAAGGCCGAGAGCCGGCTCTCGAGGTCTTCCAGGTGCGCGCGCTCCGCGATCACGACGAGTCCCTCGCCCGCGTCGAAGCCCGACACGATGAAGCGCGACGCCTGATCGAGGAGGAAAGCGTCCCCCTCGTAGAACTGGACGACGTGCGAGCCCCGGATGGCGCCGTGCGGCTCGCCCGGCGCGGGCGCCGCGCCCGGGCCGCGGCTCGAGCTAGCTTGCAAGGGATCTCCTGACGCGGGGCCGCCGGGGCCGGACGGCACACGAATACCTCATGATGTGCCGAACCCCCGTAGCGGGCAAGGGCCCTCCGGAAGAACGCCGCGGGCGTGTCGCACGCGTCGTCGGATCGGTATGTGCGCTACACAGGCCGTCGGCGGAGGGAAGAGGAGCGTGCGCGCGTAATGGAGCAACAGGTGGCGAGCGGAGACGGCGAGCACCGCCACGCCCCGGGCGACGGGCCGGCCCGAGGCTGATCGTGCACGGAGCGCACGACTTCCTGCAGGCGCTCGCCGTCGTGCTGTGCGTCGCCGCGGTCACGACGGTGCTGTTCCAGCGCCTCCGTCAGCCCGTGGTCCTGGGCTACATCCTGGCGGGCGTCATCGTCGGCCCCAACGTGCCGATCCCGCTGGTCGCGGACGTCGGCATCGTCCAGACGCTGTCCGAGCTCGGCGTCATCCTGCTCATGTTCTCGCTCGGGCTCGAGTTCAGCCTGCGCAAGCTGGTCGCGGTCGGGCCCGGGGCGAGCGCGACCGCCGTCATCCAGTGCAGCCTGCTGCTCTGGCTCGGCTACGTGATCGGACGCGGCTTCGGCTGGACGACGCAGGAGAGCATCTTCACGGGCGCGATCATCGCGATCTCGAGCACCACCATCATCGCCAAGGCGTTCGACGAGCAGGGCGTCCGCGGCCGGCTGCGCGACCTGGTGGTCGGCGTGCTGATCGTCGAGGACCTGATCGCGATCCTGCTGATGGCGATCCTGACGACGCTCGCGACGGGCCTCGCCCTGTCGGCGACCGGCCTCGCAGCGACCGCGGTCCGTCTGCTCGGCTTCCTCGTCATCCTGATGGTCGTCGGCCTGTTCGTCGTGCCGCGCACCATGCGGTTCATCGTCCGGCTCGGGCGCGACGAGACGACGCTCGTCGCGAGCGTCGGCATCTGCTTCGCGACCGCGCTGCTCGCGCTGGAGTTCGGCTACTCGGTGGCGCTCGGTGCCTTCATCGCCGGCTCCCTGATCGCGGAGTCCGGCGAGGCGCACGAGGTCGAGCGCCTCGTGCAGCCGGTGCGCGACGTGTTCGCGGCGGTCTTCTTCGTCTCGGTCGGCATGCTGATCGATCCGCTGCAGCTCTCGGCGTACTGGCTGCCCGTGACCGTGATCACGCTCACGGTCGTGCTCGGCAAGCTGGTCAGCGTCTCGATCGGCGCGTTCCTCACGGGCAACGGCATCCGCACCTCGGTGCAGGCCGGCATGTCGCTCGCGCAGATCGGCGAGTTCTCCTTCATCATCGCCGGGCTCGGCCGCTCGCTGAACGTGACCGGCGAGTTCCTCTACCCGGTGGCGGTCGCCGTGTCCGCGGTCACCACGCTCACCACGCCGTGGCTGATCCGCGCCTCGGGGTCGATCGCGAGCTTCGTCGAGCACCGCCTGCCGAAGCCCCTGCAGACCTTCGCCGTGCTCTACGGCTCGTGGTGGGACCGGCTCGGCGCCGCGCAGCGCGAGACGCGCTCGGTGTCGCGGGTGCGCCACCTCGTGCGTCTGCTGCTGCTCGACGTGCTCGTGCTGAGCGTGCTCGCGTTCGCCGGCGCGATCGGCGTGCCGCGCGCCGCGCCCCAGGTGGCCGAGCGGCTGTCGCTCGCGGTGCAAACGGCCAGCGTGCTGCTGCTGCTCGCGAACGTCGTCGTCGGGCTGCCGTTCGCGATCGGCATCGTGCGCGTGTCGCGCTCGCTGAGCGTCGCGCTCGCGGAGCGCGCCTTCCCGGAGGCCGAGCCCGGCGGGCTCGACTTCGCCGCGGCCGCGCGCCGGGCGATGGTGGTGTCGCTGCAGCTCGTCTTCATCCTGGCGGTCGCCCTGCCGCTGGTCGCGATCACGCAGCCCGTGCTCGGCGGCTCGGGCAGCGCCCTGCTCGTCGCTGCGGTGCTCGGCATCCTGCTGTTCGCGCTCTGGCGCAGCACGACGAACCTCGACGCGCACGTCCGGGCCGGCGCGCAGGTGGTGGTCGAGGCGCTCGCACGCCAGGGCGGCGGGCTCGACGACGACCACGCGATGGCGGACGTGCACCGCCTGCTGCCCGGCATCGGCGAGCCGGAGACGGTCCGCATCCCGGCGGGCGGCCTCGCCGTCGGCAAGAGCCTGGCGGAGCTCGACCTGCGCGCCTCGACCGGTGCTACCGTGCTGGCGATCTCGCGCGGCCGCGACGGCATCGCGGTGCCCCAGCCCGACGAGGTGCTGCGCGCGGGCGACGTGCTGGCCGTCGCGGGGACGCAGGAGGCGATCGTCGCGGCCCGCGACCTGCTGAGCCGGCGGCCGTAGCGCCGGCGCCCCGGTCTCGGCAGGGCGACCGTGCAGCGAAAAAAATGGCTTGTGCGGCCCGCGTCGCACCGGCATGCTGCGCGCGCTGCCCCGGCCCCGCCCTCCGCGTCACGACGTCCGTCCTTCCGCCGCAGCGAAGAAGCCGAATCTCCGGAGGATCGACGCATGTCGCGCGCCACCCGTACGATCATCGCCCTCGCCGTCGTTACCGCGGCCGCAAGCTGCTCCAGCGGCGGCGGAAACGACGGCGAGCCGACGTCGCCGCCGAGCGGTCCGCTCGCGCGGGAGCACTACGCCGGGCGCCTCGCCGAGTGGCTCTGCGACGACCTCGCAGCGTGCTGCGAGGGCACGGGAGAGCCCTTCGACCGCGAGCGCTGCGTGCTGGTGAAGACGGCGGCGGAGCTCAACCGTGTCGCGAAGGAGGAAACGAGCTCCGGGCGCGTGTTCGACGAGGGGATGGCGGCGGCTTGCATGGCGCGCCTCGCGGAGACGCCGCCGCAGTGCGGTCACCCGCGCCGGGTGCTCGAGTGCTTCCGGACGTACGACGGCGTCGTGGACCTCGGCGGGGCGTGCTCGAGCAAGTTCCAGTGCCGCGGCTACGTGCGCGACGACACCGCGTGCATCGACGGCCGCTGTACGACCCGGCTCGCCGCCGGCGAGGCCTGCGCCGTGCCGACGCAGCTCGGCCAGTGCGACGTCTGTCGCCCCAAGGCGACCTGCCGACAGGCCGCGGATGGCAACCACTACTGCTTCGGGGTCGACCGCCAGCGCGGCGTCGCGGGCGACCCGTGCGAGATCGCCTGGCCGGCGGATCCGACGCAGGTCACGACGGTCGCGGACTGCTTGTCGGAGGACGGCCTCTACTGCTCCGGCGCCGGCGTCTGCACGCCGTTCGTCGCGACCGGCGGCGCGTGCCGGTTCGGGATCTCGTGCAGCCCCGAGGACGACTGCGTCGACGGCGTCTGCACGCCACGAGCGGTCGCCGGCGAGGGGCGGCGCTGCCAGCGCTTCCGCGACTGCGCCGAGGGCCTGCGCTGCGAGCGCGCTCCGGAAGATTCGATCGGCGTCTGCGTTGCGCCGCCGAGCGCGTGCACGACGGGTCTCGAGAGCCTCGAGCGGCAAGCGTCTCGCCTGTCGCAGTGAGACCCTGCCGCACCACTTCAGTGCGACGGCCGTAAGGAAAGAAATCGGGCGATCCTCTCGTCAATCGGGGAGGGCGGCACCGCCCGCAGCCGCTTCCGCAGCGAGAAGGGGGTCGACCGATGCGCAGCGTGCTCGCATTCCTGCTCCTCGTCGTCTCGTCGACGCCGTCGTTCGCCGACACGGTGCTGCAGATCACGTCCTGCGACGCCGTCGTCCCGCCGCGCAAGCGCGCCGTCCTGGCGGCCGACCTCGTGTGCGAGGGACGCTGCAGCAGCGATCCGTCGGTCGGCTGCCGCGGCGACGCGAGCGACGCGTGCCCCGGCGCTGCGCCCTGCTCGATCCAGACGCTCCAGCTCGGCCGGGGCGCGCGGCTGTCCCTCGCCGGACACGGCGTCACGATCGGGCACGGGGGCATCGGCATCGGCTGCGGAGAGGAGACGTACAAGCCCCTCCCCCATCGCGTCACGGGCCGGTGCGTCGTCGAGGGGCCCGGCAGCATCGTCGCGCAGGACGCGATCGCGGTGAGCTCACGAATCGGGCTCCGCATCTCGGACCTGCACGTCGACGCCGCCTCCCTGTACGCGAACGATCTGCAGGTCGAGAACGTCGACTTCGTGCCGTTCCGGGAGTCGACGATTGGCGGAGGTCGCGTGCGGCTGCGACGGATGACGGTCGGCTCCGCCGGTGTCATCGCGAACGCCATCGTGGCGGAGGACGTCGTCCTCGCCGAGCACTCCGGCGGCCTGCACGCGACCCTCTACCCGGGCACGATCCGCGGCCGCGACGTGACGGTGGTCGGCAGCAACGAGATCCGCGCGATCGATGTCTCGCTGCGCCGCCTGCGGGCGCTGCCGCCGGCGCAGCCCGTACCGCCGCCCGGCTACCGCTTCCTCGTCCACGCCGAGGAGGACCTGAAGCTGTTCGACTCCACCGCCGACGTGATCGGGGCCGGCGCGAGCCTGCGCTTCGTACGGTCGTCCTGCCGGCAGTCGGTCAAGCTCTTTACCGGGCCGAGCTGGGGCGTGTGCGCCGAGGATTGACCTCCGTCGAGCGAGGCGCCCACGACGCGCACCACGCCGGCCGCTACTCGGCGTCGACGATGACGAAGTTCTGCTGCGCCTCGTCCCAGCGCACCGTCACGTCGAGCCCGGCGAAATCCGGCAGCAGGTACTCGCCGGCGGCGCCGACC
>JBFMAS010000551.1:0-8439 GCA_040755575.1 Thermodesulfobacteriota bacterium | reverse complement strand
TGCATCCGCGATCGCTGCGTCGCCGAACCCTCGACGGATCGCCCCGGATACGCCGTCGGGTTCGGCTCCTTGCGCTCGCGGCGCCTCGCGCTTCTCGCTCCCACGCCCTTACTCGGACAGACTCCTACCTAGCGGGCCGCCGCGCCCGGAGGGCCGCGCCTACCGCGACCAGCCGTCCCAGTGCAGGACCTTCGCGGCCGGCAGGCGCTTCGCCGGCTTGAAGTCCTCGCCGCTGAAGTACGCGACGGGCAGCAGCGCGACCTGCGTCACGTGCTCGGGGATGCCGAGCAGCTCGGCCGCCTCACGCTCGTGGAGCAGGTGGATGCTCGTCCAGGCGCTGCCGAGGCCGCGGCTCCTGAGCGCGAGCATCAGCGACCACACCGCGGGCAGGATCGAGCCGTAGGTCGACGCCTGCGCGAACACCCCGAGCGTCTCCACGCGCCCTTCGATGCACGGCACGATCATCACCGGCGCCTCGTGGAAGTGGTCGGTCAAGTACTGCGCCGAGTCGACGATGCGCGGCAGCTGCCGCGTGCGCGGATCGTCCTCCGCCATCGGCGGCCGCTCGAGGTTCACGTAGAACTGCCAGCCCTTGCGGTAGAGGTCCGCGAGAGCCCTTCGCTTGGCGGCGTCCGTGACGACGACGAAGTGCCAGCCCTGCTGGTTGCCGCCGGTCGGCGCCTGCAGGGCGATCTCGATGCAGCGCTCGATCACCGCGCGCTCGACCGGGCGCGTGAAGTCGAGCCGCTTGCGCACCGAGCGGGTGGTCGTCAGGAGACGATCGGTCGAGGCCAGGTCCACGGTGCGATCCTCGTCAGGCGTGGCCCGCGTAGCTCATGACGAGGTGCGCGAGCGTCGGCTCGGTGCCGGGGTTCAGGTAGCTGTGCGCGACGTCGGCGCGGAAGAAGAGCGTGTCGCCCGCCTTGAGGTGCGCCTCGGCGTCGCCCGAGCGGACGACCAGCTCGCCGCGGATCACCGTCAGGTGCTCGAAGGTGTCGCGCGCGTGCGCGTGCGCCTCCTCGAAGCAGCCGGGATCGAGGGTCAGCTCGTAGACCTCGGGCGCGCGCGGATCGCCCTCCAGGAAGAGGACGCGCGAGCGGAAGCGGTTGTCGGCCGACGCGATCACGCGGCCGCGGTCGCGGCGCTGGACGCGGAAGTCGGGGTCGCCGACGCCCGAGAACATGGTGTTCGCGAGGAGCTGCCCGAAGGGCACCTCGAGAGCGGTGGCCAGATGCCAGACGGCGCGCAGGCTCGGCACGGCACGGCCCGCCTCGAGGGCCTCCAGCAGGTCTGCCCGGATGCCGCTGCGCTGCGCCATGGTGTCGAGAGGGATGCTGCGCTGGCGGCGCAGCGTCGCGACGTTCGCGCCGACCGCCCGGCCCATCTCGCGCCCCTCGGGGCTGTCCGGGCCGCTCAGGCTGTCCTTGCGCTCGGCCCGCACCTCGTCGAGGACGGCGTCGTCGAGGGATGCTCCCGACAGCGGCACGACCTTCGACGCCATGGCGGCAGAGAAGCAATTCCTCAGGAGCGATGCAACGCAGCGCGGCCGGTCGGCAGGCGCCGCAGCGCCAGCGCCGGGACGAGCGCGACGACCATCAGCGCCGTGTACACCTGCCAGACGGCCGTGTAGCTGCCGAGGCGGTCGAACATCGCCGCCGAGAAGTAGTTGCCGGCGATCGTGCCGGCCATGCAGAACACCATCGCGACGCCAATGAGACGTCCGATCTGCGCCGCGCCGAACAGCTCGTGGAGCACCAGCGCGAGCAGCGCGACGGCGCTCGCGTTCACCACCCCGTAGAGCACCGCCCAGCCGTAGTACGCCGGCGTGCTCGCCGGCAGCCACAGCACGACCGACGTCGCCGCCAGGCCGGCGACGGTGAGCAGGAGCGCGGTACGCGCGGAAGAGTGCTCGGTGAGCCAGCCGCAGGCGACGGAGCCGAGCGCGCCCACCATCGTGCTGAGCCCGTAGATGCGGGCAGCGAGGTTCGCGCTGCGCCCGAGGTCCCGCTGGAAGGCCGGGAAGTGGATGCCGATCGAGGTGATGAACGCGTAGACCAGGACGTAGGTCGCGATCAGCAGCCAGAGCGCCGGGGTGGACCACGGCAGATCACGGAGCCGCGCCGCCGGGCCGGCCGGCTCGATCGCCCCGGACGGCCGCGCGGCGGCGATCGTACCCGCCCCTGCCCGCCGGCCCGCCCCGCCCGCGCCGACGCCCTCGCCGGCGCGCAGCACGAGGTAGATCAGCGCGCCGAGGACGAGGTAGCCCGCGCCGAGCGCCGACAGCGTGCCGCGCCAGCCGACCTCGAGCAGCAGCGCCGCGGCCGTGACGTGCACGCCGCTCGTGATCAGGTTGTCGCCGCCGTTCAGCACCCCGATCGCGACGCCGCGTCGCCTGCGGAACAGCCGCAGCACGAGCGCGGAGCCGGCGACCGAGCCGATGCACGCCTGACCTGGTCCGATCAGCAGGTTGATCGCGTACAGCTCGTCGAGCGTGCGCACCGAGGCGAACGCGACCGTGCCGATCCCCATCGCGAGCGCGCCCGCGGCGAGCACGGCGCGCGCGCCGAAGCGGTCGACGAGCTGACCCGCGAACGGCGCCACCGCCATGAGCAGCACCATCCGGAAGTTCATCGCGGTCGCGTACTGCGTCCGCGTCCAGCCGAGGTCCTCGGTGATCGGCTTCAGGAGCGGCGACATGCCGAGCGAGAGCGCGGAGTGCGCGCTCACGGCGAGCACGCCGATCGCGAGCCCGATCCACGCGCGCCACGACTCGCCGAGGAAGCCCGACGGCGACGGCGCGGGCGCGACGCTGCTCTGCGGCTCTGCGGGCAAGGCCGTCCGTCTACGTCCGCGGATCCTGGTGCGCAAACCCGTGCCCGGCGGAACCCGGGTATTTGCACTCGCCGTGGCCGTTTGGTGAGTTGACGGCCGGGAGCGGGTGCATGCGGGAGATCGTCAGCGGCGTGTTCACGTGGTCACGGCTCTCCGAGCCCCACGGCTACGACTTCAACGGCTACCTGGTGCAGGACGGCGGCGGCAACGTCTGCGTCGACCCGGTCGCACCCGAGCCGGACGACGCGGCCGAGCTCGTGCGTCGCGGCGTGCGGCGCATCGTGCTGACCAACCGCAACCACGTGCGCGCCGCGAACGACGTGCGCCGTGCGACCGGGGCGCGCACCGCGATCCACGCAGAGGACGCCGCGTACGCGCGCGGCCAGGGCGCGGAGATCGACGATGCCCTGCATGCCGGCATGCGCATCGGCCCGCTCGTCGTCATCGCAGTGCCCGGCAAGTCGCCCGGCGAGGTGGCGCTGCACTGGCCCGAGCGACGCATCCTGTTCGTCGGCGACGCGGTGATCGGCAACCCGCCGGGACACTGTACGCTCTTGCGGGACAAGGTGATGGACGACCCGCAGCGGCTGCGCCTCAGCGTCGAGGCGCTGCTCGCCCTCGACTTCGACACGCTGCTGGTCGGCGACGGGACGCCGATCCTGTCCGGCGCGCACGAGCGTCTCGCGGAGCTGGTCGCGACCTTCCCGGCGCACTGACCGGCGGAGCCCCGCAGGCGGCCCACAGGAGGATTGATGGCCATCGACTTCACGTTGTCCCCCGAGCTCGAGCAGCTCCGCCTGCGCGTGCGCGACTTCATCGAGCGCGTCGTCAAGCCGGGCGAGGCGAAGATCGGCGACCGCGACGACATCGAGCGCGCCGACTACATCAAGATCCTGATCGGGATGCGCCAGGAGGCGCAGAGCGCGGGGCTCTGGCTGCCGCACATGCCGAAGGAGTGGGGCGGCATGGGCCTCGGCCACGTGCAGCTCGCGATGGTGCAGGCGGAGGCGGCGAAGGCCTCGTACGGCCCCTGGGTGCTCAACTGCCAGGCACCCGACGAGGGCAACATGCACACCCTGCTGCACTGGGCGACCGACGAGCAGAAGGAGAAGTACCTGCGCCCGCTGTGCGAGGGCCGGGTCATGAGCTGCTTTGCGATGACCGAGCCGGAGGTCGCCGGCTCCGACCCGACGCTCATCCAGACGCGCGCCGTCCGCGAGGGCGACTACTGGGTGGCGAACGGGCACAAGTGGTTCATCTCGAACGCGCGCCGCGCGAGCTTCGCGATCCTGATCGCGCGCACCGAGGAGAACCCCGATCCGCCGCAGGCCGGCAACACGGGCTTCATCGTCGACATCCCGTCCGAGGGCTGGACGCGCGTGCGCGAGGTCGAGACCATGCACGGCGCCACCGGGCACTCGGAGATCCGCATCGAGAACCTGCGCATCCCGGCGGGCAACATGCTCGGCGGCCGCGGCCAGGGGCACCGCCTCGGCCAGTACCGGCTCGGCCCCGCGCGGCTCGCGCACTGCATGCGCTGGATCGCGCAGGCCGAGACCGCGCTCGACATGATGGTCGACCGCTCGCTGAACCGCTTCGCGCACGGCTCGCTGCTCGCCGACAAGCAGGGCATCCAGTGGATGATCGCCGACTCGACGATGGAGCTCTACCAGGCGAAGCTGATGGTGCTGCACGCCGCCTACAAGATCGACCGCGGCGAGGACTTCGTCTCCGAGGTCTCGATGGCGAAGCACTTCGTCGCGAACGCGCTCGGCCGCATCATCGACCGCGCGATCCAGGTGCACGGCGCGCTCGGCTACTCGACCGACACGCCGCTCGCGCACATGTACCAGCACGCGCGCTGGGCCCGCTTCGCCGACGGGCCGGACGAGGTGCACCAGATGCGCATCGCGCAGCGGGCGATCGCCGCCTACAAGAAGGACGCGAGCACGCGCGGCGCGACGGGCAACCTGCCCATCTGAGAGGACGGACGTGAGCACCACCACCACAGACGCGTTCCCCCTCGACGAGATCGATCTCTCGTCGCTCGACTTCTGGTCGCTGCCGTGGGCGCGGCGCGAGGCGGCGTTCGCGACGCTGCGTCGCGAGCGGCCGATTGCGTTCTTCGCGGAGCCGGACCTCCCCTTCCTGCCCAAGGGTCGCGGCTACTTCGCGATCACGCGCCACGCCGACGTCCTCGAGATCAGCCGCCGCCCCGAGGTCTTCTGCTCCGGCCAGGGCGCGACCTCGATCCCCGACATGCCGACCGAGATGAACGAGTTCTACGGCTCGATGATCAACCTCGACGACCCCCGGCACCTCCGGCTGCGCGGCATCGTCTCGCGCCGCTTCACCCCGCGCATGGTGCAGAGCGTGATGGACGACGTCGAGCGGGTGACCGCGCGCGTCATCGACGGGGTCGCCGGCAAGGGCGAGGTCGAGTTCGTGAGCGAGATCGCCGCGCCGATGCCGCTGATCATCATCTGCAACATGATGGGGATTCCCGAGAGCGAGCACCGGCTCGTGTTCGAGAAGTCGAACGTCATCCTGTCGGGCGGCGACCCGGAGTACGTGCCCGAGGGCGAGAACCCGATCCAGGTCTTCATGGAGGCGGGGGCCGCGCTGGCGAGCCTGGTGCGCGACCTCGCGCAGTACCGGACGAAGCACCCGGGCGACGATCTGACGTCGGCGCTGGTCAACACCGCGATCGACGGCGAGCGCCTGACCGACGACGAGATCGCGTCGTTCTTCATCCTGCTCGCGGTGGCCGGCAACGAGACCACGCGGACGGCCATCAGCCACGGGCTGGTCGCGCTCGAGCGCCACCCCGACCAGGCGCGCATCTGGCGCAGCGACTTCGACGCCGTCGCACCGACCGCCGTCGAGGAGATCGTGCGCTGGGCGTCGCCGGTGATCTTCATGCGGCGCACGGTGACGCAGCCGGTGGAGCTGTCCGGGCAGAAGCTCGAGCCGGGCGACAAGGTGATCCTGTTCTACGCGTCCGCGAACCGCGACGAGGACGTGCTCCCGGAGCCGTTCCGCTTCGACGTGCTGCGCAACCCGAACTCGCACGTCGGCTTCGGCGGGCCCGGGCCGCACTTCTGCCTCGGTGCGCACCTCGCACGCCGCGAGATCACGGTGATGTTCCGCGAGCTCTTCCGCCGCCTGCCGGACATCCACACGGTCGGCGCGCCCGAGCAGCTCCGCTCCGCGTTCATCAACGGCATCAAGCGGCTGCCGGTCGCGTTCACCCCGGGCGGCGCGCGCGCCGCATGAGGTAGCACGCTCGATGTCCGCTCCGTCCATCGCCGAGGTCCATGCGATGCTGACCGCGCCGGGCGCGCCGTTCGAGATCGAGGAGCGCACCGTCCGCGGCATCCCGACGCGTACCTGGAAGAACGCGCCGCCCGCTCTGCCGGCGATCCTCGCCGCCACCCGCGCGCACGACGACAGGGTCGCCTTCGTCTACGAGGACGAGCGCTGGACCTACGGACAGCACTTCCGCACCGTGGCGCACCTCGCGCACCTGCTGCGCACGCGCTTCGGCGTCGACAAGGGCGATCGCGTCGCGATCGCGATGCGCAACTTCCCCGAGTGGAGCGTCGCGTTCTGGGCGGCCTCGGCCGCGGGCGCGATCGTCGTGCCGCTGAACGCCTGGTGGACGGGACCCGAGCTCGGCTACGGCCTGCGCGACTCGGGCTCGAAGGTGCTGTTCGCCGACGCCGAGCGCCTCGACCGCCTGACGGACGAGCTCGCGTCGCTCACCGGGCTCGAGGTCGTGGTGGTGCGGGACGGGCGAGCGGCGCCGCCCGCGCGCGCGCTGCACTTCACCGACGTGATCGGCGAGGTGCCGGCGGATCGCGAGCTGCCCGAGGTCGCGCTCGATCCCGAGGACGACGCGACCATCTTCTACACCTCGGGCACGACCGGCTTCCCGAAGGGCGTGCTGGGCACGCACCGCAACATCTGCGGCAACCTCTTGAGCCTCGCGTTCGTCGTGACGCGCGGCGCGCTGCGCAGCGGCATGCAAGCGGCAGCGGCGGAGCCCGGGGCGCAGAGCGTCCACCTGGTGTCGGTGCCGTTCTTCCACGCGACCGGCTGCCACTCGATCCTGGTCGCGAACCTGGCCGGCGGCAACCGGCTCGTGCTGATGCACAAGTGGGACGCGGGACGCGCGCTCGAGCTGATCGAGCGCGAGCGGGTGACGAACTTCGGCGGCGTGCCCGCGATGGTGTGGCAGGTGATCGAGCATCCGGACTTCGCGCGGCGCGACCTGTCGAGCCTGCGCGGCATCGGCTACGGGGGCGCTCCGGCGGCTCCGCAGCTCGTGCGCAAGATCGAGGAGCTCTTCCCCGGCCGCACGCCGAGCAACGGCTACGGCCTGACCGAGACCTCGTCGGTCACCACGATGAACGTCGGCGTCGACTACCTGCGCCACCCGGACAGCGTCGGCGTGCCGATCCCGGTGTGCGACGTGAAGGTCGTCGACCCGGAGGGAAGGACGCTGCCGACCGGCGAGATCGGCGAGCTGTGGATCAAGGGACCGAACGTGGTGCGCGGCTACTTCGGCAAGCCGGCCGAGACCGCGGCCTCGTTCAGCGACGGCTGGCTGCACTCCGGCGACCTGGCACGCCTCGACGAGGAGGGCTTCGTCTACCTGGTCGACCGCGCGAAGGACCTGCTGATCCGGGGCGGCGAGAACATCTCGTCGTTCGAGGTCGAGGCGGCGCTCTACGAGCACCCGGCGGTGACCGATGCCGCGGTGATCGGCATCCCGCACGACGTGCTCGGCGAGGAGGTCGGCGCCGTCGTGCACACCGCGCCGGGGACCTCGGTCAGCGAGCAGGAGCTCAAGCAGCACGTCGCGCAGCGCCTCGCCGCCTTCAAGGTGCCCGTCAAGATCTGGTTCCACGCAGAACCTCTGCCGCGGAACCCGGCGGGCAAGATCCTGAAGCGCGAGCTGAAGGAGCGCCTGCTGCCGAAGGCCGGCTGAGGCGTCCTCCGCGGCACGCGGCCGCTCAGCGTACGCCGGGCCCGGCGCTCGCGCGCGCCCAGTCGAGCGCGACCACCTCGACGGGCGCGGACAGGCCCTTGAGCGTCAGGGCACGGGACGGCGAGCACTCGACGTCGGCGCCCGCCTCGCGCAGCGTCGTGCAGCTCACCAGCACCTCGCCCGCTCGGGCCGCGGCGGCGATGCGCGCCGCCTCGTGGATGCCGCGGCCGCTGCGCTCGTCGCCACGTCGGGACACCTCGGCCGCGTGCACGCCGATCCGGACCTGCGGCGCAAAGCCGTGCTCGCGCCGGTGCTCGGCGAGCGCCCGCTGGATGGCGGCCGCACAGTCGATCGCGTCCCGCGGCTTCGCGAACGAGACGAAGAAGCCGTCGCCCGTGTGGTCGATCTCCTCGCCGCGATGCTGCGCGAAGCAGGCGCGCAGCGCCCTGTCGTGCCACAGCCGCAGGTAGCCCCACGCCTCGTCGCCGCCTCGCGTCACCGATCTCGCGCCACGCGAAGCCCGCCATCGCCGGGTAGGCGGTACGCAGCTCCTCGCCGGCGGCCGACGCCTCGCGCTCGGCCGAGTCGAGGTCGCCGTGCAGGCGCAGGATCTC